>NZ_JAMXEX010000007.1 GCF_025370775.1 Ancylothrix sp. D3o
TGCTTTTTGCAGTCGCTCTATCTGTTGGGAATTGAGATGATTTTGGGCTGGCATTTTTCTACAAAGTGACTAGACTATATTTTAATTATACCCTATTTAAATGTACAACAGCTTATCTCATCACTTATTTAGCCATTTCGCCGAATTCTACCCTTTCTTTTTTCTGGCAAAAACTTGCTAGAACCAGCAGTAAAAATGCGCCAAAAAATACGCAACCTTCAATATCACGCCGACGAAGAATTCAAACAATATAGCCCCCAAATCCCAAGTACAACCCAAAACCCCTGACCAAAACAGAAAACCCATCAGTGGAGCAGGCATCTTGCCTGCTTTATATCTGCGGTTTAAAAAAACCCCCCATCAAAGCCAACCGGCCCAGAGACCAAAAGATAAGCTAATCTTAAAACTAGACCCAAAAACAAACCGGCCAGCAAAAACAGCCGGTAAAAGAGTCTAAAAACCGGGAAAAAACAACCCCGGTGCCACTTACATGACCTATTGACGAGCGAACTCCCACTCATGTCATCACATACTCTGCCGGATAAAGCAGTAGCATGGCAAACCTTGCCAGTAGACAAAACCCTAGAACAACTTCAAACCGACAGCGAGGCCGGCCTAAGCGCCAGCCAAGTATCCGAACGCCAGACACGCTACGGCCCCAACGAACTCCAAGAAACAGCCGGACGTAGCGCATGGCAAATCCTCCTCGATCAGTTCACCAACATCATGCTACTGATGCTGATCGGAGTCGCCATAGTCTCAGGCGTTTTAGACTTCTTGGATCTTCAAGCCGGCAAACTCAAGCCCGGAGAAGTACCCTTCAAAGACACAGCCGCGATTTTGATCATCGTCATCCTCAACGGAGTCCTGGGCTACCTGCAAGAAAGCCGCGCTGAAAAAGCCCTCGCAGCCCTCAAAAAACTCTCCTCACCCCTAGTGCGAGTGATCCGCGACGGCAGAACCCAAGAAGTCGCAGCCAAAGAAATCGTCCCCGGAGATGTGATGCTCCTCGAAGCCGGAGTCCAAGTCGCAGCAGACGGACGCCTCATCGAAGCCTCCAACCTGCAAATTCGAGAAGCAGCCCTCACCGGCGAAGCCAACGCCGTCAACAAACAACCCCAACTGCAACTCAAAGAAGACACCCCCCTAGGCGACCGGCTAAACCTCGTTTTTCAAGGCACCGAAGTAGTACACGGACGCGGCAAAGTCATAGTCACCGGCACCGGAATGCAAACCGAACTCGGACGCATCGCCGCCCTCTTACAAGGCGTGGAATCCGAACCCACCCCATTGCAACAACGCATGGGCCAACTCGGCAACGTCCTCGTATCCGGCTCACTTGCCCTCGTCGCCATCGTCGTAGTTTTCGGCTTAATACAAAGCAACTGGAACCTCAACGTCCTCAAAGAACTTGTTGAAGTCTCCCTCAGCATGGCCGTAGCCGTCGTACCCGAAGGCTTACCCGCCGTTATTACCGTCACCCTCGCCCTGGGTACGCAAAGGATGGTGAAACGCAACGCCCTGATCCGCAAACTCCCCGCCGTCGAAACCCTTGGATCAGTCACCACCATTTGCTCCGACAAAACCGGCACCCTCACCCAAAACAAAATGGTGGTACAGCGCCTCGAAACCGCCAGCCACACCATCACCATCACCGGCGAAGGCTACGCGCCCGTCGGAGACTTCCGCACCTCCGACCTCACCATCAGCCCCGAACAATACACCGACCTGCAAACCCTCCTGCTCGCCTGCGTCCTGTGTAACGATGCCGTCTTGCAGATGGACAAAAATCAATGGAGCATTCTTGGCGACCCCACCGAAGGCTCCCTCCTCTCCCTCGCAGGCAAAGCCGGCCTCTACAAAGAAGAATGGGGCCGCAAACTCTCCCGCGTCGGCGAGTTTCCCTTCTCCTCAGAACGCAAACGGATGAGCACCATCTGCCAAAACGCCTCCACCGTTTTGCGTTCCCTCGCCTTTGACGGCCCCGATGGGGATGCCCCTTATATCATGTTCACCAAAGGCTCCCCCGAACTGATCCTCGAACGCTGCTCTCACATTCTCATCAACAATCAAGTACAAAATCTCACAAACGCCCAACGAGAAAGGATTCTCGAACAAAACAACCAAATGGCAGGGGCCGGTCTCCGCGTCCTCGGCTTTAGCTGCAAACCTCTTTACGAAGTCCCCCCAGAAAGCCAAGACGAAACCACCGAACAAAAGCTAGTCTGGCTTGGCTTAATCAGTATGCTCGACGCCCCGCGCCCGGAAGTCCGCGAAGCCGTCGCCAAATGTCGCGCCGCCGGCATCCGTCCCGTAATGATCACCGGCGACCACCAACTCACCGCCAGCGCCATCGCCCAAGACCTCGGCATCGCAGAGGCCGGTGCTCGTGTCCTGGTCGGCCAACAACTCGAAAAACTTTCCCAAAAAGAACTCGAAAAAGAAGTCGAGCACGTCAGCGTCTACGCCCGCGTCGCCCCCGAACATAAACTTAGAATTGTCCAAGCCCTCCAAACAAACGGCGAATTTGTCGCCATGACCGGCGACGGAGTAAACGACGCCCCAGCCCTCAAACAAGCCGACATCGGCATCGCAATGGGCATCACCGGCACAGACGTCAGCAAAGAAGCAAGCGACATGGTATTGCTTGATGACAACTTCGCCACCATCGTCGCCGCCACCGAAGAAGGCAGAACCGTTTACACCAATATCCGCCGGTTCATCAAATACATCCTCGGTAGCAACATCGGCGAAGTCATCACCATCGCCGCCGCCCCACTTCTAGGCTTAGGAGGCGTTCCCCTTTCCCCCCTCCAAATTTTGTGGATGAACCTCGTTACCGACGGCGTACCGGCCCTCGCCCTAGCAGTCGAGCCTGCCGAGCCAAACGTAATGAAACGCCCCCCCAACAACCCCAAAGAAAGCATCTTTGCGCGTGGTTTGGGTTCCTACATGGTGCGTATAGGCATCATTTTCGCCATCCTCACCATCGTCCTCATGCAATGGGCCTACTACCACACTACTCAACTGCCCTCCCCCGCCGGCCTCAGCCCGGAACGTTGGAAAACAATGGTCTTCACCACCCTTTGTTTAGCCCAAATGGGACACGCCCTCGCCATTCGTTCCAACACCCAACTGACGATAGAAATGAACCCCTTTACAAACTTATTTGTTTGGGGCGCTGTCATCGTCACCACCGCACTACAACTAGCACTGGTTTATGTCAAACCCCTCCAAGCCTTTTTTGGCACTCATGCTCTCAGCGGCATAGAATTATTAATTTGCATTGGTTTCAGTGCCTTAATGTTTGTCTGGATTGAGTTGGAAAAACTCTTTATCCGCTGGTATCGTTCCAGGAAATAACACCCAGATACAAAAATGATTGGTAATTGGAAAATCCCATAATAAACCCCTCCAATTACCATCACTACCAACACAAAAAAACCACCTATATAAACAAAAACCCATAACAAAACCGATAACCCATCTGCGTTTATATGCGTTTATCTGCGGTTTAAAAAATCCCCAAATATAAAATCGAATGTATCTCAAACATTTACACCTGCGGCAGTTCCGCAACTATCTTGACCAGGAGGTAAATTTTGCCGCCCCAAAAACAATTTTAGTAGGCGATAATGCCCAAGGAAAATCAAATTTATTAGAAGCCGTTGGCTTACTTTCAACACTCAAAAGTTATCGGGCCGGTCGGGATAAAGAATTGGTCAAAGATGGCGAAACCACCGGCCAAATTTATGCTAATCTTTACCGCCAAAACGGGCCGGTCGAACTTGCTTTAACCCTCCGTACCACCGGCCAGCGTACCTGCACCGTTAACGGCAATTCCCTACGCAGGAAACATGACTTTTTAGGAATTTTAAACGCCGTCCAATTTTCCAGTTTAGACTTAGATTTAGTCCGAGGAAGCCCCGAAAATAGACGCAATTGGCTAGACAGTTTATTAGTGCAACTCGAACCAATTTATGCCTATGTTTTACAACAATATAATCAAGTTTTACGTCAAAGAAATGCCTTATTAAAACAAATCCACAATTCCGAAATTCGCCGCGATCCCACCGAACTTGCCCTCTGGGACGCCCAACTAGCAACCACCGGCACCCGCGTCACCCGCCGCCGCGCCAGAGCAATTGAAAGACTCGCACCTATTGCCGAAATTTGGCACTCGGCCATCAGCGGCAGAATCGAAAATTTAGAAATAAAATATACCCCAAATTTAGGCGCAGTTTATGACAATTCTCTCCGTGATGACCCCGAAAAACTCAAACAAGCCTTTTTAGAACAAATACAACAAAAAGCCACCGCAGAATACCATCAAGGCACAAGTTTAGTAGGGCCACATCGAGATGAAATAGAACTAATTATCAATCAAACACCGGCCAGACAATACGGTTCTCAAGGTCAACAAAGAACCCTTGTTTTAGCCTTAAAATTAGCCGAATTAAAACTCATAGAAGAAGTTGTGGGAGAACCGCCGCTGTTATTGCTTGATGATGTTTTGGCAGAGTTAGACCCCCGCCGGCAAACGCAATTACTTGAAGCAATTCAAGAGCGTTTCCAAACCTTAATTACCACAACCCATTTAGGCACATTTGATACTTCTTGGTTGCAGGATTCTCAGGTGTTATCTGTACAGACCGGCCACATTTCTACTCCCTAGGCTGTTGCTTTGCCCAACAACAGAGAAAGCCCACCAGCATAATAATGGTGGGCAGAACAACAACCTAAAAATACCAATTGCCCAAATTAAAATCGTTCGGTTTCTGGTGGTGGAGCACCGGCACCCGGTTGATTTAAAAATAGGTTTTTAGCAGAGTCGTTTTGGTACACACAGTTAATTTCCGGTTGACTTTCTAAAACGCCGGTGAACCCAAAAGTATTCATCCGGTTTTTACATTCATTACTTTGTTGTTGAGTGATAAGCTTGCGCTGTTCCAAAACAAACCAGTTATTTGTCCGCAACACACAACCCGGTTTCATACTAGGCTGGGCAACATAAACATTAAAAGGATTTAATGTTACAAAAATCCGAGCATCCATAACCACCGCACTAGCACCAAATTGAATACATACATCGGGGTTAGGCGCACTGCGGTCAATAAATTCGCGGGAGGCGACATTTTCGGGGCCAACGTTTGCCGTAGAACTAAAGGCAATACCAATGCCAACACCTAAAATAAAAATGCCAGCAAACAGTGCCAAAGAAGTGTAATTAAAAAATGAATTACCAGATTTACGTTTCATATTCAGCAACTCGACTCCAGTTTATTATAAGAAAAAAGCGCGGTTTGCCTGTACTTTAAAATTTCCAGCCCCGGCCTATTCTGTTTCCCTGATACTATTTTAGATTTTAATTGTAAAGATTTAAGACACTTTCTCCCCTACGGGGGTAGGGGGGGAAAGAAAATCTAGCGCTTACTCAAACTCCCCGTTAGCTAAAACGCAAGGGTATAGGGGAGTGCCGGTGAATCAAAGTTCGCTTCGGACGGTTAAAACTTGGGGAGGCGTTGCATCGGGAGGATAGAGAAAGTCAACTTGCACTAAGCGGCGATCTCCGGGGGGCATTTTTAAAGTAACTAATGCTTGTCCTTCTTGTCCTCGCCGCTGCACTAAATGCACATAACGGGTTTGAGGCGTTCCGCGTTCGTCGTTGTAGCGCACTCGGACTGTGCCGCGAAAAAAGATTTGCCCATCGCGGGGTTGTAGATACAATAACCCATCTTTCAGTTGATCGGATTTTAAAGGAGTGGAAATCGAGACACTTACCGTCTGAGGCCGGTTTGTATTGTTGTATAAAGGCATTGTCAGGTTATACTCTATGGCATAATTGCCATGCGCTTGATAGGCTGTATCAGGATAACGCGCTAACATTTCGGCACTTTGTATCTGGCCGGTGCCAAGGGTAATTTCGTGAAGGGTACTCAATCCATAGGAAAACGCCTCGCCCCGTTCAGGCACACTTAAATAGGCACTATTGTTTTGATCAGTAATTTGGCTTACCCATCGGGAACCGACAGCAACACCGGCCACCCGACCATAGACAATATCCCCACTTGTGTCATTAAGCGGAGTCGGTCGTCTATCTCGCGGGCCGGCCAGTCCGCCATTAGTTAGCAAGCGCTGCCATTCCTGTAAAGTTGGGGCTCGTTCGCTGCCATCCGGGTTGAGGGGCGAAAACATGGCTAAATTCGCCACATAAACCGGCCCCGAAGAATTCAGACGCATCAAAGTTGACCGGCCATTAGACACCGGCGCCACTTTCCCCAAGGGTAGGGGCAAATTCATCAACATTCCCCACCCACCAGGGGCCAGGGTTATTGTGGCCGGCCAGTTGTTTTGCCGCACACCCCGCAAAACATCGCTCATTGCCCGACTCCCCGGCCCCGAAAATACCGTACCATTGGGGTTATCTATTGCATCAGCTAATTCGACAAACAAAGCATCAGGAGAAGTGAGATAACTTGCCCCCTGCAACACCTGAAAAGTTATCGGTTCAGGGTTTGGGTTATATAAAATTATTCCTTGATACAAAGTCCGTAATTCAGCGGCGGTGCGGGCGCGAGCAATGTGGTGAGAAAATAAATCAAACCGGCCCTCAAAAGGGTAATTTAAGTGCGCTTCAGGAACCCGCATTCCATTAGCAGGAAAAGTAGAAAGCAAAATACCTTCATTGAGAACTAACTCAGGACTATTGCTGTTAAACACCGGCACAGTGTCCAATTTTCCGGGTAAAGCGCGTATTTCCGTTGGTTCCACCACTTCTTGGGGCGGTACCCGTTCCATAGCCGGCAACTCATCAAGGGGTGGTAGCGCTTCCGGCGGTGGTAACGGCGGAGTCGGTGGGGGTGCCGGTTGAGGAACAGTCGGCTGAGGAACAGTCGGTTGAGGCGGCACCGACATTCCCCCTGGGGGGGCGGGTATAATTTGAGCAACCGTTACAACAGGCAAAAATGGCAGCATTTGTAGGCTTGAATAAACAGCAGGAAGTTTTTTATCAAAAATTCAGATATGATTGCTGAGCACCCGAATAAAAGCATAAAGCAATTGCAAATTTTATGCTTTGCTAGATTCAAAACTGCTGCAATTATTGTGCCAGCAGCAAGAATTTAAAATTTTTTGCTCTTGCATTTGTTTCTTTAATGGCTGCCGATATGTCTTGGAATTCACGATTCATTTTTTCTCAACAACTTTCTTCTCTCTCGACCGTTATTGCCGGTTTTGGTTTCCTCAGCGTTCTATATTTTGCCACACCGGCCACCGCCAACACCCCCACAAGTTATTGTCAAGGAGAAGGCAACTCAAAAGTAATCAACGGTCGAGGCGTTTGTAGTTTCCCTTCTGGCAACCGTTACAGCGGCGAATTTCGCAACGGTATCCGCGAAGGCCAAGGCGTTTTTACCTACATCAATGGTACCGACTGCGAAGGAGAATTTAGAGAAAATGCCCTCAACGGCAGAGGTACTTGTCTGTTTTCTTCGGGAAACCGTTATGAAGGCGAATTTAAAAATGGTTTGCCCCAAGGCCAAGGCGTTTTTACATCCTTAGATGGTGTTCGTTGTCAAGGTGAATTTCAAAACGGACAGCTTAATGGCAGAGGCGTTTGTCTCTTTCCTTCTGGCAACCGTTATGAAGGCGAATTTCTCAATAATAACCGGCATGGTCAAGGCGTTTTAACCTTTACAGATGGCACTCGCTGTCAAGGAGAATTTCGCAATGGGCAACTCAATGGCAGAGGCGTTTGTCTCTTTCCTTCTGGTAATCGTTATGAAGGCGAATTCCGCAATAATAACCGGCATGGTCAAGGCGTTTTCATCTACAGCAATGGCACTCGTTTACAGGGAATTTGGCAAAATGGAAATTTAGCAAGGCCCGCTCAACCGGCACCCAGAAGATAATTTGATTTTTGGGCAACTTCAAAAGTTGCCCCTACTGCCAGCTTGCTAACAATTTTCCAAAAATGTTATCATCAAATATGCAAATTAAATTAGAAAAGAGCAATATTATGAAAGCAACCGACATATCCAATGCACAGACATTAGGTGATTGGGCTTATTTAGCAATTGAAAAACATTTCCAAAAAACCTTAGACCACGAAGCGGCTGTTATGAAAGATACAGACCCAGAAGAACTGCATCAAATGCGAGTAGGAATGCGCCGGCTACGTTCCGCAATTACCGGCTTTTCCAGTGCTTTACAATTACCAAAAGCCGCCGCTGAAGAAAACATCGGAAAAATTGCTCGCCGGTTGGGAGAATTGCGAGATTTAGATGTTTTGATAGAAGCTCTACAAATGGAATATAAACCCCATTTACCAGAACAAGAACAAGAAAATCTTGATACAATTGTAGAAGTTTTGATAAAACAACGTCGCAAAGTATTTAACAAAGTCTATAAAACCCTCAATGGTAAAACCTATCAAAAATTAAAAAATCATTTAAAAAACTGGCTAGATAAACCGGCCTACTCAGGCGTTGCTGAGTTTCCAGTTCAGTTAGTGTTACCCGACTTACTCGCCCCACAAATCAGCCGGTTATTGTTACATCCGGGGTGGTTAGTGGGGGGAAGTTTAGGCGATTTTCATGCCGAACCTCTCAACGATGCAAAACCAACAACTATCGAGGCTGAACTTGCCCAACAAGGGCCGGTTTTGCACAGTCTTCGCAAGCAAGTTAAACGAGTCCGTTATCAAATGAGTTTGTTTACCAAACTTTATGGCGAAGAGTATGAAGAATATGTCGAAGATATGAAAGATGTTCAAGAAGTATTAGGAAACATTCAAGATAGTTTAGTTTTAGCAGAAATGCTTTCAGAAATTTTGGATAATCCCCTCGAAAACGAATTGCCAACTTTAGCAAAAAACCTCACTCAATCACGTCAAAAAGCTTGGGAAAAATGGCAACCTCTCCAGCAACGTTATTTAACCACAGAAACACGCAAAAGTTTCCATTTATCCCTAGTTAATTGTTCGTAGTCATTAGGCATTTCTGCTTGGGATGAATGCCTTTTTTTCCTGTGACTAATGACGAATGACCCATGCCAAGTGGCCATTACCCATATTTAGTTTATTGATTACCTTAGCTTAAGGTTCGCCGTTTAAACTAAAAGACGAGATTTGCAATCTCGTCCGTCTTTGCTGGGGTAAACAGGCATGGTTCCAATTTGCAATAGCCTTATAGAAATTGATAGCCCAGATGAAACCGAGACTCGCCGGTTACAGCTTTATGGAAAAGGTGAATTAATAGATACCACAACTCAACGCATTTGGCAAGTTTGTAAAGGAATTGTTCAGTTAAGTACCCTTTACCCCACCGGCGAAGAAGCATTACTAGGATGGGTTGGCCCTTCGATGTGTTTTGGCCCTTGGTTTACATACCTGGAAACTTATCAAGCAAAGGCGGTTTCTGATGTTTATCTGATGTGGTTTTCTCCAGCAGAAATTGAATCTTCTCCCCAACTTGCAGCCCAACTTTTGCCCCAAATGAATCACCGTTTACGGCAAATGGAAGCATTACTAGCAATTGGCGGTTTGCGTCGTGTGGAAGATCGTTTAAATCAGTTATTGTTATTACTTAAACAAGAAATGGGACAGCCCGTTTCAGACGGTACTTTGTTAAATATTCGTTTGACGCATCAAGATATTGCAGGCGCTATTGGTACTAGCCGGGTTACAATAACTCGTCTCATGGGACAGTTAAAGCAACAAGGTTTGATTGGTTTTGATTCTAAGCGTAAGATCATCTTAAAAGAACCGGCATTTTTGGCAGCAAGTCAGTGTTCTGTCTTACGCCGGTAGCAGAAGGGCTTTGATTTTTTTCCTTCTTTTTGGAGGGGCGGTTTTTGTCTAGTTAGGCCGGTGCCGGTGGAACGTCTGTACCCTGGAACGTCTGGCGGAACTACCCACACCGGCCCACCCACAACACTGTAAACTTATGTAAAGTGTTGTTTCAAATCGCCACCATGATTTCCCGTCGCAAATTTTTAAGCCTTGTTTTAGCAAGCTGTCTCGTATTCTTTAGCTGGATTGGCTATACTCCCGCAGCCTCAGCCTTGGGTGGAAAATTACCCCCCCTCAACGAACCGGCGCCCGAATTTACCCTTCCCACCAACACCGGCGATGGGGAAATTTCCTTAAACGACTATCGCGGTAAATGGTTGGTACTCTACTTTTACCCCAAAGACTTTACCTCTGGCTGCACCCTGGAAGCACGCCGGTTTCAGCAAGATTTATCAAAATATCAAGCAAAAGGCGCTGAAATTTTAGGCGTAAGCGCCGATGACATCGAATCTCACGCCGAATTTTGCGACTCCGAAGGCTTGAAATTTCCCCTCCTCGCAGACACCACCGGCAGCGTCAGCAAAGCTTATGGATCTTGGTTAGGCTTTTTCTCCCTGCGCCACAGCTTTATTATTGACCCTAAAGGCAATCTCCGCGAGATTTTCCTTAATGTTAGCCCCGCTGTTCACAGCAATGAAGTTTTAGCACGTCTCGACGAACTCCAAAAAGCTGATTCATAATATGGGGTAAATCTCAATCAAAAACCGGGTTTCTACAACCAACGCCAAACTTAGAAACCCGGTTTTTTTAAAAAAAATTGACGCATTTTTTATTGCCATGACAAACAACCAATTCGACCCGCAAAATTCACCCGAATTTGCTGAACCTGTCGCCCCCCAAAAGTTAGATTTACAGTTAAATCTTCCACCGGCCATCGATTTTGTAGAAGAAAAACCCAGCGAATTAGAAATCGAAAATCCTGCCTCTACCAGCAAAAATAAGCCGGTTTTGGGAGTAGGTTTTTTGCTCAGGGTTTCCACCGCCGCCAGTCATTTTTTCGCAGAAGCAGCCAAAATTGACCGCGATTCTATTACCGATTGGCAAATGAAACCGGCGCGCATTTATACAGGCTTGACATTTACCGGTTTTAGTGCATTAGGATTAGTTTTATTAATGTTTTATATCAGCCGGTTTCATCCAGAATTTGCCAGAACAGAGTGGGTTAAATATTTTTGGTATCAATATATTTTGCTAGTAAGTTTAGGAGTAGCAGGAATGAGTATGCTGGGGAGAGAAGCCCTACGCCGGCCACTAAAAGAGCAAAATTATCTTGATGAGCGAGTAGATTAAAACTATAATTTTGCCAACCCAAAAAAACAAAATAGGAGCGCCGGTCGCCAGAAAAGCGGTTTGGCGCTCTTGAAAAACAAAAAATGCGCTACGAAAAATGATTCTGTAAGCGGTCGGACTTTTAGCGCTGCAACTAAACTTTTTTCAAGTCTGGTAAACTGGCGTGTAACTTCAGACAATTTCGCCCATCAACTTGCAAACAATATTCAACACGATCCATAAGCCGGTTCATAATCAACCAGCCATAACCGCCATCTTGCAAATCTTCAGGCGAAGGAGCCATATAAGTTGATAAATCATAACCTTGACCGTGATCCCAAACTTCCAGAGCGATATCACGATCCTTGAGTTCTAAACGAAGAACCACCGGCAAATTTGGCCTATCCCTGTGAGCGTGACGCACCACATTAGAATAGGCTTCAGCGAGAACCAAGCGTAAACGATTGGATTGTCTAGGCCAATCCGTATGACCGCTCAGATCAAGCTCTAAACTGCCCAGCAGCCAGTTTTCAACAATGGTCAAAAACCGTAAATCGCTTGGCACATGAAGCTCACTTCTCATAGCTTACAGAACCTCCAGAGAAAGCATTGTTTGATCGTCTTCCTGCTCAACCGCTCTTTCACGAACGCGAGCCAGTAAATTATCGAGATCCAAAGGCGTCGGCTCAAGAAGCAACATTTCCCACAGCCCATCCTGTTGAAGCATAGCCCCCGCACGAGAGCCGATAGAGTTTTCTTCATTGATAGTGGCTTCTGTGATGCCATCGCTTGTCAGCAAAAACACATCACCACCTTTCAACTCTACGCTACCTCCTTTGCCTCTCCACACCGGCAGAATCCCCACCGGAATGCCCCGCGTTTTCAGAAAATTCGGCTCTACCGTTTCTTTAGCAGCCAGAGCAGTTTGCGACCACAGCAAGGGATAAATATGGCCGGCATTGGCATAGGCTAACTGCCCAGTAGACGGCGAATAGCGAGCCAAAACCATTGTAATAAAGCAGTTATTGCTCACTAAATCTTCCGACAAGATACTATTGAGGTTCTGCATAACCTGTTCTGGATCAAGCCTGGTTTCTTGAGACAATTCTCGCCGCATCACCGAAATGGCACTAGCCATAAACAACGCCGCCGGAACACCTTTTCCCGACACATCCCCCACAGCTACCCAAATATCCCCCTGCGGGTGAGCATAGACTTCAAAGAAATCTCCGCCAACCTCACGGGCTGGATAACAACAAGCCTGCACCTTGACGCTTTCGAGTTCTGGCCAGCTTTGCCGAAGCAAATTCATTTGAATTTGTCGCGCCACTTCTAGCTCAGCCCGCATTTGCTGTGCTTGCTCTTGGGAACGCTGATACAGTTTGGCTTGGGATAAAGCTAAGGCTGCTTGTTCGGCAACGCCTTCAATGAGTTGAATATCATCACTTGACCAAGCCTGAGCCTGAGCATCCTGAGCAAGGCACAAAACCGCCAGAAACTCTTTTTGGTAGTGTAGCGGCACCACCAATCTTGTGATGTGATCTTGGCTTTCTTCAGCTAAAGAAACTTGACGCTGGCGGCTATCTAGGGCGGCATGAATCATTTGCTCATCGGTTGAAATCGGCGTTTGCGCCTCAGATGCCTGATAACTAAACGATTCAGTAAGCAGCTTTTCTCCCTCAATGGCTCGCAACACACAGGTACTTGCCTGAAAGCTGCGTCCGACGGTTTCGGCAATCGTCCCCAGCATACTCCGGTAGTCCAAAGACTCCCGAATCGCACTCATCACCTCATTAAATAGCAATTCCCGCCGCAACGAACGCTGTAACTCGTTGGTGCGTTGTTTAATGACTTTATAGGTTTCTGAGGCTTGCTGGACTACTGCTTTAAGTTCGTCTGGCTGCCAGGGCTTTGTGATGTATTTAAAGACTTGGCCAGAGTTAATTGCTTCGACCAAATCTTCGACATCTGTGTAGCCGGTTAATAATATGCGGATGGTATCGGGATACCGTTCGACGGTTTTTCCCAAAAATTCTGTACCGTTCATCTCTGGCATTCTTTGGTCAGAGATAATGACGGCCATTTCTCCATGCTGATCGAGGGCTTCGAGGGCGGTAAAGGCACTGTCTGCCCGATATACTTGAAAATCCCGCCGAAATGTCCGATAAAGCAGGTCTAGGTTGTCTGCCTCGTCATCAACGACTAGGAGTTTTAGTTTGCTCCGATTTCCTTGGCTCATGCAAGACCCCACCCGGCTAATCCATCAATTCGCTTTTTAGGTGACGCTCCCAACATTAGATTTTTTCTCCCTAGCCCGAATTTGTCATGGTGTATGAATGAGCGCCCCTCAATTAAAATACAGCTTTCCGCATCTGCACAACTGCCAAACTTCCAACAAATTAAGAAAAATAACAGGTTTTTCGGTTTTACGAGACATTTGTTTTCAATTCGTATTTTTGTTTAGGCCAGGTATCTTGACATCGGATTTTAGATTTTGGATGCCTAGATTTTAGATTTTCAAAAGGCCGTGAGCCATGAAACTGACGCCGTTTAGGGCCGTTTTCGGGTGAGGGGTTTAACCCCCTATCCTATATATCACGGACTGCTTTTTTCCGCTATCCGCAGTTTGGCAGAGCGAGAGCGGGGGTTGGTTGCCTGTTCTTGTTCTTGGGGCAAGATCGGCTTTTTGGTGAGCACGCGCAATTGTTCATTTTCCCTTAGCCGGTGTTTTACAATCCGGTCTTCTAAGCTGTGAAAGCTGATAATACCTATTTTTCCCCCTGGTTTTAGCCAATTTGGCGCTACATCAATAAATTTTTCGAGGGAGGTTAATTCAGCGTTGACGGCTATCCTTAAGGCTTGAAATACTCGCGTTGCTGGGTGGATTCTACCATGTCGATATTTGGCCGGCACGCAAGAGGCTATGGCTTCGGCCAGTTGGGTTGTTGTGGAAAAGGGCCGGCTACTGACTATTGTGCGTGCGATCCTCCGCGAGAGTCTCTCTTCTCCGTAGGTGAAAAATATATCGGCGAGTTGTTTTTCTTGCCATTTGTTGATGATTTCGGCTGCTGTCAGGGGTTGTCGGTTGTCCATCCGCATATCGAGTGCGGCGGTGTGCCGAAAGCTAAACCCTCGTGCCGGTGTGTCTAGTTGCCCGGAACTTACGCCTAAATCGGCTATGATTCCATCAAATTGCTCGCTTTGCCCCGGATATTCACAAAAATTTCCGCGCCATATCTTGACATTTTCGCCGAATTGTGATAAATAAGTTTGAGCAGTGGCAATGGCTTGTTCGTCGCGGTCTATGGCGGTGACACGGACATCGGGGGAGGTGGCGAGGATGAGGCTGGTATGACCACCGGCCCCCAGGGTGGCATCAAGGTAGTGTCCGCCTGGGTGGATATTTAAAGCTTCGATGAGTTCTTTGGCAAGGACGGGGATATGGACAAAGGCCGGTGGAGTTGGAGAGTCTGTCATTTTTGGTAAATTAACGCCGCTTCTATTGTGCGTTGTTTGGAGGCTGTGAATACAAATTTGTCAATGGCGGCTATAAGCGATTAAAACTATCTTGCTCAAAGTGCTTTGCCTTCAGCCAATATAATGAGGAGAAGCTAAATAAAACTCAACATAAAGCTGAGACAGAACACCGGCGCTGTTTTTTGCCGTAGATGGGAAAATGGTGGGGCCGGTGCAAAAACTGATAAAGGGGAGAATGCAATAGCGATGCCGAGACTAGAGACAAGAACAGAACCCATGATTTTGAACATGGGGCCACACCATCCCTCAATGCACGGGGTGTTACGCTTGATTGTGACGTTGGATGGCGAAAATGTCCTCGACTGCGAGCCGGTAATTGGCTATTTGCACCGGGGAATGGAAAAAATCGCCGAGAATCGTACTAATGTGATGTACGTTCCCTATGTGAGCCGGTGGGACTATGCAGAGGGGATGTTTAACGAAGCGGTGACGGTGAATGCACCGGAAAAATTAGCCGATATCGCGGTGCCCAAACGTGCCAGTTATATCCGCATGGTTATGCTGGAGTTGAACCGCATTGCTAACCATTTGTTGTGGCTTGGCCCCTTCATGGCGGACGTTGGCGCACAAACTCCGTTCTTTTACATTTTCCGCGAACGCGAATTAATTTATGACCTCTGGGAAGCAGCAACCGGCTACCGGATGGTAAATAATAATTACTTCCGTATTGGCGGGGTGGCGGCTGATTTACCCTATGGTTGGGTAGATAAGTGTTATGACTTCTGTGATTACATGATGCCGAAAGTTGACGAGTATGAGCGGTTAATTACAGATAACCCAATTTTCCGCCGCCGCGTTGAAGGCATTGGTACTATCAGTCGTGAAGAGGCACTTAACTGGGCACTTTCTGGGCCGGTGTTGCGCGCTTCTGGGGTACAGTGGGATTTACGCAAGGTTGACCACTACGAATGTTATGACGAGTTAGACTGGGATGTGCAGTGGGAAACAGCGGGTGATTGTATGGCTCGCTATTTGGTGCGTATCCGCGAAATGCGTGAGTCTGTGAAAATTATCCGTCAAGCTTTAAAGGGTCTGCCTGGTGGCCCTTATGAAAATTTGGAAGCCAAACGGATGACCGAGGGGCCGAAGTCTGAGTGGAACAGTTTTGATTATCAGTTTATCGGTAAAAAGATTGCTCCTACTTTTAAGATTCCCAAAGGTGAACATTATGTGCGCGTTGAAAGCGGGAAAGGTGAGTTAGGAATTTTCATCATGGGGGATGATAATGTTTTCCCCTGGCGTTGGAAAATTCGGGCTGCTGATTTTGTCAATTTGCAAATTTTACCGCAGTTGTTGCGCGGGATGAAGGTTGCAGATATTGTGACGATTTTGGGCAGTATCGATGTGATTATGGGTTCGGTTGATCGTTAATTTTGAACCGCAGATGAACGCAGATGGACGCAGATAGGCTATTTGTGTGCATCTGTGGTTAACTTTTTTTAGAAGCAGAAAACCCATCCGCGTTTATCTGCGTTGATCTGCGGTTAATAAAAATATGCTCTCAGAAATAATTAGCCAAAAAATATCAGAAAACTCTCAGGGAAGAATTTCTTTTGCTGAGTATATGGAGTTGGTTTTATATCATCCTGAACAGGGGTATTATGCAACAAATAAGGTGAATATTGGAGCGGATGGAGATTTTGTGACTTCGCCGCATTTATGTAAGGATTTTGGGGAGTTGTTGGCGGTTCAGTTTGCCCAAATGTGGGAAGTTTTGGGGAAACCCGCTTGTTTTCAGTTGGTGGAAATGGGGGCCGGTCAAGGGTTATTGGCGGCGGATGTTTTGAAGTTTTTGCATAAGCATCATTTTGATTTTTTTGAGTGTTTGGAATATTTGATTGTTGAAAAGGCTGCCGGTTTGATTGCGGAACAAAAGCAGATTTTAGATAAGTTGTCAAGTAATTTTGGGGCTAAGATTCGTTGGTGTGGGTGGGATGAGATAGAGGAGAATTCGATTACCGGCTGCTTTTTTTCTAATGAGTTGGTGGATGCTTTGCCGGTGCATTTGGTGGCGGTAGAAAATCAAAAATTACGGGAAGTTTATGTGAGTTTTGAAGGGGGGGATTTCACGGAGGTGGTGGGGGATGTTTCGACACCGGCAATAGAGGATTATTTTAAGTTTGTTGGGGTTGATATTTGTGGTTATGAAGATGGGTATCGTACGGAGGTAAATTTGGCGGGGTTGGAGTGGATGAAGTTGGTGGGGAGCCGGCTTTGTCGGGGTTATGTTTTGACGATTGATTATGGTTATACTGCGGAAAGGTTTTATCATCCCCGCAGAAATGAAGGTACTTTACAATGTTATTTTAAGCATTCTCATCATAATGATCCGTATGTTAATGTGGGGTTTCAAGATATTACGGCTCATGTGGATTTTACGGCGTTGGAAAAACAGGGTTTTTTGTGTGGGTTGGATAAGGTTGGGTTTGTGCAGCAGGGGTTATTTTTGATGGCTTTGGGGTTGGGTGAAAGAATTGCTGCTTTGTCTTTTGTTGGCGAGGTTGAGGATATTGGGAATGTGTTGCGCCGGCGGGAGGTTTTGCATAGTTTAATGAATCCTATGGGGTTGGGAAATTTTGGGGTTTTGGTGCAGTGTAAAAGTTTGAATGAAAGCGAGATAAATGTGGGTTTGAAGGGGTTAATGATGCCGGTGATGTAGCGGGTTTGTTAGATTGGTAAATGCGGTTTTTTGTGAGGTTGAAAAAAAGGTTTTAAAAAAGCCGGGGTTTGGGGAAACCGGCTTTTTGGTAATGTTTTTATTTTAGTTAAATTCTTCGGAGTCTGGGAGATGATATCGTTTACGGAAGTGCTGGCAAACTTGATAAGATTTTGTTTGGAATGGCTGGTCGTTTAGCCAACAGTTTCCTACTTCTGGTTGTCGGCGACTCCAGAAAGCGCAGTGTTGACAGTTTTTTCGGTTTAAGGAGATTTTTGTTTCGGCTTGTCTGGTTTTAGAAAACATTGTTAATCGGGGGATTTTAAATAAGCTGGGACTACTTTTAGTGTGACGCACTCTTAGCGTCAATGGCCTATGGCAATTGGTATATCATTCTTTACTAGCTGAGATTGGCTACATCCGTATATTTTTTGATTGGGTGTGTCTTGAGGAGTATTACTTTTTGCGGATGTAGGAAATAGGATGAGGATAATTCAAAGATTTCTCAAGGCTTTACACTAGCTTTGAGTTAAGAAAATATTTATTAGGGGTTTTAATAATTGCTGTTATTATAAATACTTTTATTTAGCAAGATGATTTCAATATTATTTTTATTCAAAAAATATATCTCCCCTTTGCCAGAAAAAAGGGGAGTTTCTCATCTATTAATAGCGAATTCGCGGATCGATGTAGGCGTTTAAAATGTCGATTAAGATGCTGGCAATTACGACTATTGCTGCAAAAAATACGACAATTCCTTGTACGGTTGGATAGTCGCGGGAGGAGATGGCTTCATAAAGCCGGTTGGCTAATCCTGGCCATGAAAATGTGACTTCGGTTAAGATGGCTCCTCCGAGTAGGGAAGCTAGGGTTAATCCGAGTACGGTGATAACTGGAATTAAGGCGTTTTTTAGGGCGTGGGAAACTAAAATTCGCCCTTCTGGAATGCCTCTGGCTCTGGCGGCTTCTACATAGTCGGCTTGTAGGGTTTGCTTGAGGTTTACGCGGACAATTCTTTCAAAAATTCCGCTGATGAGAATTCCGAGGGTTATTGATGGTAAGGCGAGGTGATGAAGGGCGGTAAAAAATTGGGTGAGGTTGCCAGAAAGGAGGCTATCAAGGGTGTAAAGGCCGGTGATTGTTGGGGGTGGGGTGATGGTGACGGGGAAACGGGTTCCTAATGGAAACCAGCCTAATTGTACGCCGAATATTAGTTGTAAGATCATGCCGGCCCAAAAGGCGGGGACTGAGTAGGTGATGATGCCAAATAATCGGCCTCCAGCATCCCAGCCGGTGTTGGGTTTTGATGCTGACATCATGCCTATTCCTATGCCAACAGTTAGGGCAATTAGCATACTAAATACTGCTAATTCTACTGTGGCAGGAAAGTAGTCTGTGATGATTTTCCAGACGGTTTCTCCGCGTGTTGTTATTGAGGTTCCTAGGTCGAAGTTGAGTAGTTGTTTGAGGTAGTTTAGGTATTGTAGCCAGATGGGGCCGGCTAGTCCTAATTGTTCTCTCATTATTTCTTTGGCTTCTTGGGAGGCTTTTGGCCCTAATATTGCATCGATTGGATCTCCGGGGGTTGCTCTCAGTAATAAAAAGACTACTGTGATTATTGTGAAAAGCATTAGGGGGGCTAATAGTAGTCTGAGTATTATGTAGGATTGTAGGGCTTTTGATCTTGACATGGGGGTTTTTTTTGGATGCTGGGGTTTATATATTTAACCGCAGATAAACGCAGATAAACGCGGATGAATAGGATGGTTTTTGATGGGTATTTGGCTCTGCCTCCTCTGAAAAAGCGAGGCAGAGATTGGGGAGGAGAGGTTTATTTTTTCATTGTCCAGAATGGGATGCGTTGGGTGGGTTCGATTGTTATTCCTTGAATTTGTTTTTGGGCAAATAGGTATTCTTTACCTTGCCATAGGGGAATATAGGGGATGTCTTTGGCGACAATTTGTTGCAGTTCTTGGAATATTTGTTTGCGGGTTTGAGGGTTTTGTTCTTTTCTTTGTTTGTCTATGAGTTCGTTAGCGCGGGGGTTGTAGTAAAAGGAACCGGCTTGTTTTGTTTCTCCTTCTTCACAGCCTTTTTCTGCTGTTCCTTTGGTGCATTCCATGAAGGGTTGCAGGTAGTTGTCGGGGTCTAAAAAGTCGGGACTCCAATCTAAGATAAATAAGGGATAAATTCCTTTGGCTAGGTTATCGTAGGCGGTGGCTGATTCGACTCCGTTTAATTGCAGTTGTAAGATTCCTCCGAGTTTTCTTTCTATGTCGGCTTTGAGGGTGCTGGCTACTAGGCTGTCTGTGGTGAGGTTTGAACGATACCAAAGTTCGAGTTTTAATGGGTTTTGGGGGCTGTAACCGGCCTGTTTTAAGGCTTCGGTTGCTTTGTTTATATTGGTGTCTCCATTTTGTTCTTTAAACACCGGCTGATAGATGTCTTCCATTGTGACGGGAATGAGGCTATAAAGCGGTTCAATTTGACCGCGAAATACTCGGTTTTGCAATACGGGCCGGTCGATGACTGCGGCTAAGGCTTGTCTTACTGCGAGGTTATCTAGGGGTTTGCTTTGCAGGTTTAGGTTGAGGTAATAAATGCCGTTGCTGCGTTGGGAAAAAACTTGCCAGCCGGTGGAAGATGCTTGTTTTTCTAAGTTGGAAATTTGGTCTAAATCTAAGGTTTGATAAGCTACGTCAACGGCGCCTGTGCGGAAGGATGTAAAGAGGTTTGATGAATTGCTTAGGCGTTGGATATCTATGCCTTTGTTGAGGGGTTTTTCTCCCCAATATTTCTCAAAGGGTTCGAGTTTGATGTTGTCGGTTCCGTAGCTGGTTAATTTATAGGGGCCGGTGCCTACAAATGTGTCGGGTTTGAATTTGCCGGTGCCGGTTTCGTAGGCTTTTGGAGATACTGGACAGGCTCCAAAAAATGTTAGTAATGATGTGAATGCTGCAAAGGGTTTTTTGAGTTTGATGGTTAATTCGTAATCGCCGGTGGCTTTTATTGAATCTACTCTACCGGCAAATAATGAGGATGGCCGGCCTCCATTTTCTATTAGCCTATTGAGGGAAAATGCCATTGCTTCGGCATTAAATTCTGTGCCATCGTGGAATAATACGCCTTTTCTTAAGGGGATGGTGTAGGTTAATCCATCAGGGTTAATTTTGGGTAGTTCTGTGGCAAGTTGAGGGATGATTTCTGTGGTGCCGGTTTTGTAGGTGTAAAGCCGGTCTCCTAAGTTATAAAGTAGGGTGCCGGATGCTATTTCGTAAGCGTCTGCGGGGTCAATAGTTCGCAGTTTTGATGTCATTCCTATGGTGATTCTTCCTGGTTGGCCTGTTGTTGCTTGGGGGGTGGTTTGCCGGCCACAACTCACTGCTAATATGCAGCAGATGCTGAATAATGTTAGGAATTTGACAATTTTTTTTAGGGGTTTGTATGGATGAGGTAAGTTCATGGGTTTAAGGTTAGGGGATTTAACCGCAGATAAACGCTGATAAACGCAGATGTGTTTTTGGTTTGGCCAAAAAAGTCCATCTATGAATGTATCAGGTTTCACGCCTCAAGTTACACCTTTTCGTTAAAGTTTTCAGGAAACATTATCTAGTCCATATTTCTTGTAACTATTTCTTATCTACTGTTCGCACCAAGAGAAGGCTACGCTAACATCTGCGTCCATCTGCGTTCATCTGCGGTTAAATTTTTATCTTTTCTCAATTCCCCACAGTGGTAACTGTTGAGTTGGATCTAAAACCACTCCTTGAATATTCGCTTGGGCGAAGGCATGATCTTTGTTTTGGAACAGGGGAATATACGGCACATCTTCCGCTACTATTTCATCAATTTGTCTTAAAATCTGGTTGCGTTTTTCTGGATTTAATTCTTTTCGCTGCCGGTCTATTAACTGATTCATTTGTTGACTGTAATAAAATGATCCTAGGTTTTGACTTGCTCCATTTTTGCAGACATTCCCAACAGCTTGCCGGCAATCTAAAAAGGGTTGCACAAAGTTGTCTGCATCAAAAAAGTCTGCATACCAGTCTTGCAAAAATGTCTGATATATGCCTTTTCTCAAGTTGGCAAAGGCTACCGGCCTCTCTACTGTATTAATTTCCAGTTGTAGGATTCCATTTAATTTGTCTTGGGCGATGGCTTTGAGGGCGTTTCCTAATAACTCGCGGTTGGGTGATGGCGATGGATACCATACTTCTATTTTGAGGGGATTCTGTTGACTGTAACCGGCCTTTGTGAGGAGTTGTTTGGCTTTTTCGGCATTTTGGCTATAGCGTTCTTTAAAAACCGGCTTGCTTGCTTCAAATTTGCTGGGAATCATGCTATATAATGGCTCTGATTGCCCAAACCGGACTCGCTCTGCTAATAGTTCTCTGTCTACAATTAAGGCTAAGGCTTTGCGAATTTCGGGGTTATTTAAGGGTGCTTTGCTAATATTTAAGACCCAGTGTGTAACGTAATTTCCGCTGGCAGATGTTACTTGCCAATTTTTACTTTTTGCTTGTTGTTCGAGGGTGCGAATTTGTTGGCTGTCTAGTTCTTGGTAGGCTATATCTACTCCGCCGGTGCTAAAGGCGTTATACAGGTTGCCGGCGCTGTTATAAAATTGTACATCTACGCCTTGATTTTTGGGTTTTTCTCCCCAATATTTCTCAAATATATCTAATTTTAGGGAGTCGGGGGCATATTTTGTTAATTGATAGGGGCCGGTGCCTACAAAACTGGTGGGTTTGAATTTGCCGGCCCCAAGTTCATAAGCTTTTGGTGATACTGCACACATCCCATTAAATGTTAATAAAGCTGTGAAGGCTGAAAAAGGTTGCTTGAGTTTTATGGTGAGTTCGTAGGGTGCGGTGGCTTGTACAGAGGCGACAATATCTGTTAGTAAAACTGCTGGGTTTCCCTGATTTTCCATGAACCGGCGCAGGGAAAATTCCATTGCTTTTGCATTAAATTCTGTGCCGTCGTGAAAGATAACATTTTGACGCAATGGGATGGTATAAGTTAAGCCGTCTTTGCTAATTTTTGGTAATTCTGTTGCTAGTTGGGGGATGATTTTTGTGGTACCTACTTGGTAAGTATAAAGCCGGTCTCCAAGATTGTTTATCCAGGTGGCTGAGGCTTGTTCGTAGGAGTCGGCGGGGTCAAGAGTACGCAGTTTTAAGGTGGTGCCAATGCTGAGGCGTTGTGTTGTGGCGGTTTGGGGGGTTTGGGAGGCCGGTTTTGGCTGGCAACCGGCCACCACCAGAATGCAAGCACAAATACTCAAAAGCAAAAAGCTGAAGCGAAATAAGTTGATTTTTTGTTTTGCTTTTGATGGTTTCATTGTGGGGTAGGAGGTGGCTTAAGGGGTGAGCATTTTTCTAGTAAACCATAGTCAGCTTCTAAAAACCCCGTTTCTTTAAAAAAGCGGCTTTTTGCCGTCTCACAGTGAACTGAAAAACGTTCTAAAATATTAAGTATTGCGGTTTGATATCTTAAATCGGCCTCGCTACTGGGCCATCATCTCAACGAATCTGCCAGAGCCATTATTTGAGTTGGCTTTTATTCCTAAAGGTTTATCTTTATATGGTAATTTAATCAATTTGTTATTTAGTTTTCATCTAGCAAATCTATCTTTTGGGAGATACAAACAAGCAATCCTATCATTTAAAACTAATAGTAGGTGAGCAGGTTATTCAGGGTTGTAACTGAGTAAAAATCTGTTAAAAAGCCTATCACAATATCAAGGCATAAAATAGGAGAATTTCATTATGGCTACGAATTTCAAGCAATCCCTTTCCCGTTTCGCTCGTGTTTTCTTTGCTTTTTTTGCTTGTGCAATGTTGGTGTTTTCTGCGGTATCTCCCGCCTATGCTGTTACCAGCAACCCCCGCGATGGTGAATCCAACTTGATGGAAATTGAGAAGAAATCTCAAGAACTTGTTTTGTCTGATCCCTACGGCTTGGAAAAAACGAGCAAAGAAGCCAACAAAGGTATTAATGAAGTCCAAGGGGATGCCGACAAAGACAAGATGTTTAACCCCTCTAACTCTAAGTCTACCTCCTTTGAAAGCAAAGTTAAAGGATTGGTTGATAATATCACCAGCAAAGACTAATCAAGTTACCTCCCTGCTGGAATTTATATCTTAAAAAACCCTTTCCTAATCCCAGCTAAAAATCAATAAAAAACCCCGGTCTATTTTGGATGAGCGGGGTTATTTTATTTTTACTTTAACAAAAAATAAACAACGATTCTTCTATATTGCCTTGCCGGTACTTGACTTTTTTAAGAAATATGCTAAAATCATCCTTACAAATTAATAATTAGTCAGCCTAATCGTTTCCTGTGGTGGCTGTAATGTGGGCCTAACAGGACGCGAGCGGAGGAACCAATAACTATTTAGGGGCGTATCTCTTGTTTCATACAGAGAAGGGTATCTCTCAACTCTAGCCCGTCAGCTAACTTCGCCGGCATTGAGAGGAGACTGAAAAGAGAGCATTTATACAATCCCTATGCCGCTCGTCAGCTTTCCTCACTACATTTCTGTTTGCTGAAACCAGCTTAAATTACCCTCGCAAAGGAGAGGATTTTTATATTATCCCTAAAGCCAAGCTAGGGATAACTTCTCATAGAATTTTATCTTTGAAACTCGGCAAACTTTCACCTATTTAACTTAGAGGAATGCTGTGTTAACTCTACAAGCAATTTTAGCAACTTCTATCTTTGTGGCGGTCATATTTCTGGTAATGACAGAGTGGCTTCACCTGACAATTGCTGCTTTTTTAGGGGCATTGCTTTTGGTGTTTTTTAACATCCTTACTTTTCCAGAAGCAATTAACTATATCGGCCAAAGTCACGGTACTTTAGCTTTATTTTTTGGTGTCATGGTATTGGTTCGCGCTTTTGAACCAACGAAAATTTTTGATTATTTGGCAACGCAAATGGTGCTGCTGGCAAAGGGAAAAGGCAAGCGATTACTATTAGGAATAGTAGCAATTACTACGCCAATTTGTGCTGTTTTACCTAATGCGACAACGGTGATGCTTTTGGCTCCTTTAATTCCGCCAATGGCAGAAGAAATAGGCGTTGATTTTGTGCCGTTGCTGATTTTAATGGTGTTTGTTGCCAATAGTGCCGGTTTGCTGACTTTGGTGGGAGATCCAGCCACGTTTATTGTCGGAGATGCGATTAATATTAGCTTTACCGATTATTTGGCAAAATTAAGCTTAGGTGGAGTTCTTGCCGTTGCTACAATTACCCTGATGTTGCCTTGGTTATTTCCGCAAATTTGGCGAAAAAAATTAGACGATCTCGATCACTTACCCCACCCAAAAATTAATCATCCTAGAACTTTAACAGTTGGGGCGATTATTATTACTTTTGTCTTGGTGTTTTTTGTGGTGGGAGAGTCTTTGCCGGTGCCGGTGTCTCCCGCCGCTGTTGCTTTGTTGGGAGGTGCTTTAGCCTTAATGCTGGCTCATCACAGCAAAATTGATACTGTGAATAATATTTTACGCGATGTAGATTGGAGTACATTGCTGTTTTTTATGTCAATTTTTGTTTTGATTGGCGGGTTAGAAAAAACCGGTGTTATCAGTAGTATGTCCGGTGTTTTAGCTGTGTTGTTAGGCAAAAATATCTTGTTGGGTTCAATGGCATTACTGTTTTTTGTGGGTCTTCTTTCCAGCGTTATTCCCAACATTCCCTTGGTGGTGGCTATGGTTCCCCTCTTAAAACAATACGTTGTTAATGTTGGTTTAGCACCGGCTGCCGTCCTTGATCCAAACTTTTCTGGGCAATTTCCCCCCGAAGTTTTACCCCTATTTTATGCCATGATGTTCGGCGCTACTCTCGGTGGAAACGGTACGCTTGTTGGTGCTTCTTCTAACATTGTCGCTGCCGGTATTTCCGAACTACATGGCAAACGAATTTCTTTTCAAAATTTTCTGCGCTATGGTATTCCCGTGATGTTCATGCAGCTTTTGACCTCTGCATTATATGTTACATTACGTTTTTTAATCTAAGTAAAAATGCTGAATTTTGCAGTCGAAAGGTGGGCTAATTTCGCCAAAAAACCTATCTAAAGATAGGTTGACGCTCCTCAAAAGATCAGTTAGAATAAGCGAAATAAAAATAGTCAGCCTAATCTAACGTTTCATCCTTAATAGGGTGAACTTAGAGCGGAGGAACCAATTTTAGGGGTTAATCTCAAGCGAGTTTAGAAAAGGAAAAAATCTCAAATCTACAAGCTTTCTGTTTCCTTCTCTACACTCGCCAGAAGGGCATCTCTCAGCCCTAACCCGTCAGCTAACTTCGCAGGCATTGAGAGGAGACTGAACAGAGAAATTTCTATTAAAAATAGATAAATCTCGTCAGAGTCTCCGGTTGATATTGGTCAGGAAAATTCTGCCCCAGACTCAGAGGAGGAATGTATGGCATTTAATATTAGTTTATCCATGCTTGCGGTAGCGGGAAAAGTTGCTTGGAAAAAAGCAAAACCAATTGTGATGCGGGATGTATTTTTGCTTCCGTTGGCAGGTTTTACCGGCATTATTTTATTGTGGTGGATAGTTGCTCTTTTCAACAGTGAATTAATGCCTACTCCCCTCCAAGCATTAATTGCTAATTGGGATTATATCAGTAACCCATTCTATCAACGAGGGCCAGGCGATTTAGGCATTGGTTGGTTACTTATCGCCAGCATTCGCCGTGTTTTACTCGGATTTGGATTAGGGGCTCTTGTTGCTATCCCTTTAGGCTTTTTAATTGGAATGTCAAAAAAAGCCATGATGGCCTTAAATCCAATTATTCAAATCTTCAAGCCGGTTTCCCCCCTAGCATGGCTACCCATTGCCTTAGCTATCTTTAACCTTGCCGAGCCTTCAGCAATTTTTGTGATATTTATCACCTCCTTATGGCCGACAATTATTAACACCGCCTTGGGAGTTTCTAGCGTTTCCAAAGACTATTTAGACGTGGCGCAAGTCCTCGAAATGCCACGCTGGAGACAAATTACTAAAATCATTTGGCCGGCTAGTTTACCCTATATCTTCACCGGCCTGAGAATCAGCTTAGGAATAGCCTGGATAGTCATTGTTGCCGTCGAAATGCTCACCGGCGGAATTGGCATCGGATTTTTTGTCTGGGATGAATGGAGCCGGTTAAATTTAAGCTCCGTTTTTCTGGCCATATTTGTAATTGGATTAACCGGCCTAATTTTAGATTGGGGAGTAGGCAAACTTCAAGAACTCATCACCCACCGACGCACCGTAGCAAGCCGTTAAAAAATCCTCAAAAAATTAAAGCAAAAAAATGAATCAGCCTCCTCAATATAGCCGGCGAAAATTTCTCACAGGAATTACCGCAGCAACGGCAGGAATTGCCCTATCTTCCTGCGCCATAAACGCCGACCGCTCAGCCAAAGGAATCACCGACGAAGCAGCCGCAATAGAACCCGTAATCAAAGCTGAAGAACTCGAAAAACCAGACCTAACAATTGGCTATGTTCCTGTTAACGACTGCGCTCCCTTTGCTATTGCTTGGAAAAAAGGATTTTTCCGCAAATATGGCTTAAATGTTCGCCTCAACCGTGAAGCAAGCTGGGCCACATCCCGCGACGGAATTATCTTCGGACGCCTCGACGCTTCCCCCGTTGTCTCCGGCGCCGTCACCAACGCTCGCATCGGTGCAGAAGGCGCACGCCACGCTCCTTTATGTGCAGCAATGACGATTCACCGGCACGGAAATGCCATCACCATGAATCGAAAAATGTGGGATTTTGGCATTCGTCCCTGGTACGAATACAAACAAAAATATGGCGAGAGAGCCTTAGAAGAATTTGGCAAACAATTCCGCGCCTATTTTGACAGCCAAACCCCAGAAAATCGCGTTTGGGCTGTAGTTTTAAGCTCGTCGATTTATGAATACTTTATCCGCTATTTATCCGCAGCAGCCGGAGTAGATCCAATCAAAGAATTTCGGATCATTATTGTTCCGCCGCCGCAGATGGTAACAAACGTGCGAATAGGTGCCATGCAAGCTTATATGGTGGCCGAACCTTGGAACACTCGCGCTATTTATGAAAAAGCTTCTAACGGCGATGAAGGAATAGGATTTAGCTTTGCTCAAGGTAAAGAAATTTGGCTGGGGCACCCAGATAGACTTTTGGGGGTGATGGAATCTTTCATCGCAAATTATCCTAAAACTTACCGAAGTTTGCTCAAAGCAATGATCGAAGCTTGCCGGTATTGTGGCGATCCAAATAACCGCGCCGAAGTGGCAAAATTGCTCACAGAACGCTCCTTTACTGGGGCAAAACCGAAAAAGGGGCCGGTGGATAAATTCACTGCACCGGCCATTGTTGGCGATTATAACTACGGGGGTTTTGATGGACAAAAGCGGATTATTTCCTCTGATGATGGAACCATATTTTTTGACATTCCTGATAACATTCCTCACCTTCCCAACGAAAACTCAACCTTTATGTGGCGTTCTCGCAGTTTGTGGTTAATGACTCAAGCTGCTCGCTGGGGACAAATTAAAGAAATACCCAAAGATGCCGATAAAATTGCCGAAAAAGGTTGGAGAACCGATATTTACCGAGAAGTCACAAAAGAGATGGGAATTCCCTCGCCAGACGAAGACTTCAAAATCGAGTCTCCAGAGCTATTTATAGACAATAAAGGCTTTGATCCGAGCGATCCTGTTGGCTATCTCAAAAGCTTTGAAATTCGCGCTAACCGGCCCCAAAATTTCTTTTTTTCTTAATTTCACTTTATCTTAGCAAAAACCATGACTTCCTACACCTACAGCAACGTAAACGAACAAATCGGCTCTCAAAATGCTTTTCTGGAAATAGACAACGTTACCAAATCTTACACCAATGCAGAAGGCAAAGAATCTGTAATTTTAGATGGTGTGAGTTTAAATGTTGCTGAAAATGAATATATTTCGGTAATTGGACACTCTGGCTGCGGCAAATCTACGCTGTTAAAAATAGTGGCCGGTTTGGAAAAAGCCACAAGTGGATCAGTGCGATTAGATGGCAGAGAAATCCGCAAACCAGGGGCGGAAAGAATGATGGTTTTTCAACATTATGGATTGCTTCCTTGGCTGACGGTGCGCGAAAATATCCGCCTGGCAATTGATGAAGTTTTGAAAAATGCTACCAAAGCCGAAAAAATAAGTCTTGTCAATGAACACCTGGCAATGGTAAACTTAACACCAGCAGCCGATAAGTATCCCGATGAAATTTCTGGGGGCATGAAACAGCGGGTTGGAATTGCTCGCGCCTTAGCAATTCGCCCAAAAATGTTATTAATGGATGAACCTTTTGGCGCACTGGATGCACTGACACGCGGAAAGTTACAAAAACAGGTGCTAGATATTTGGGAAAACCATCGGCAAGCTGTAATGATGATTACCCACGATGTAGATGAGGCAATTTATATGTCAGACCGCATCGTAATGATGACCAATGGCCCCGCCGCCACAATTGGGGAGATATTAGAGGTGCCTTTTTCCCATCCCCGTGATCGCCATGAATTACGAGAATCAAAGGAATATTACGAACTTCGTAATCATGCCTTGGATTTTCTGGATCGCTACTTCAACTCAGAAGATTAAGCTAAAATAAAATTAGCTTCAATAAGTGAGCCTGTGTCTGCCCGCGTCGATGTAACTGAGACTACAAAAAACAGTTACTTTGATCTAGCCATACCATTTTGGAGTTTAGAGAAAAAAATCGAAAATCTAAAATCCAAAATTTAAAATACCCAGGCTCACATCGCCTCAGTCCATTCTTTGATTTGAGAGAGGTTAAAGCTGTGAAGATCAAGCCAATGTTAGCGCGTCTGGAAAGTGCAATGGGTTGCCGCGATTTAATCGAGCAAATGCTATTGTTACCAGAACCAGCTAACCCAATTTCAGACAAGGAAAAAAACCCAAAATCGATTAATTTAGTTGTTGGCTACAGCAGTTCGCCTCGCAGTCAAACGGCCCTTGATCTAACTTTGTGGATCGCCCATCAAACCCGCCTCGCCACACAAAAACAAGTAACTGTTCAAGTGGTTTATGTAGTTGATGAAAGCTTGTCTCCAGAATCGCCCAATTTTTTCAGTTCTAGCGATGAACTAGAGGCATTAAATGAAGAAAAATTTTTAGAAACTGAAGTCAGAAATGCGGCAATTTCTGCCAAGTCTGTAGCCGTGCAAAATAAAAATAAATGGCTGACGGCAAGCCGGCAAAAAGCAACTTCAGATCGGCGCAACTACAAAACCAAGTTTTTTGGCGGCAATTCCTTGGAACAAGCCGACAGAATTTTATGGCAAGCACGGTGTTTAGCTGAAGAGTGGCGAGGTTCATTTAAAGCTCATTTACGTTTTGGCAATCTTGCCGGTGAATTGCGAAAAGTTGTAGAGGAAGAAAGCGCAGAATTACTGTTTTTGGGTTGTGATTCTTCCACCCATGCAATTGTACAAAAATTGGGCAAAAACTTTCCCTGTGCCGTTTTAGGTATTCCTAAAAGCATGAATACGCAAGACCCCTTTGCTTCTTGTGCAAGCAATGCTTTGGTTTAAAAGATTGCCGGTCACATAACTGGGGTACACGAAAAGCCCGGTTTCTTTAAGTAGAAGCCGGGTTTTTGGCAGACCGCAATATCTCCTGTGGTTAACCTGTGGCAAGCAAGCAAAATTGTTAAAATTTAATAAACCTAGCCAAAAATAGACAAACTTGTGCCGATAATCTATGCACCTAAAATTCTCCAGAGACATTGAGAAACTGTTAAAACAACTTTCCGACAAACCCCTAACCGTCTCCGACATTCTGGCAGAAACATCAGAACGCGGATTTAGCCTCGTGATCGGCTTGTTGGTATTGCCGTTTTTATTCCCGATGCCGCCTGGTTTCACGGCGATTTTAGGGGCCGGTTCCCTGTTATTAGGGTTGCAAATGGCCTTGGGCCGGCGTACCCCTTGGTTGCCTAAAAAAATCGCCCGTTTTCGATTTCCCCACAAATTTGTTTTATTGTTATTAAGTAACCTCAAACGTGGCACCGGCTGGATAGAAAAGATCGCTAAACCCCGGTGGAAAAAACTCGCCGACCACCCTTATGCTTGGAGGTTTAACGGCATCTGCATTGCATGGCTAACCATCTTATTAATGTTGCCAATTCCCTTTACAAATCCCATTCCCACCCTTGCCATTTTATTATTTGTTATTGCCACAATGGAATCGGATGGTTTGCTCATTTGCTTTAGCTACATTCTAACCGGCTTAATTAGCTTGTTATTCATTTTAGCCGGTGACTTTTTGGTGCAACTTATCAACAGAATACCCAGTTTAATGCAATAAAATAATCTGGAGCTATGACCAATAAAACCTCGCCCTAAAAACTCTGGGGCGGGTTTATATAGCATTTTTCTATCTGCTGACCCCCCCTTGACCTCCCCCGGGGGGTTGTTTTTGTACTTGATGAGATTGAAAAACGCTATAAGGAATTCAGCCCAGGTCTAATTTTTGGATCAAGCTGATATCGATAATATCTGAGATTGATGGCGAATAGGAATCTGAATAGTAAACTCTGTCCCACTGCCTGGTACAGAAACACACTCCAAGATTCCCCCGTGTTTTTCCACTATAATTTGCCAACTAATTGACAATCCAATCCCCGTACCCTTACCAGGGGGTTTTGTCGTAAAAAACGGGTTAAATACATGGCGGCGAACTTCATCCGATATCCCTGGCCCATTGTCTTTAATTCGGATAGTTACGCCATTGTTACTGGTGACTTGTGTGCTAATACAAATAACACTGGGATTCTCTTCAATTTCTTTTGGTGATCTTTGTTTGTTCCACTCCTCAAGAGCATCAATTGCGTTTACCAGTATATTCATAAATACCTGATTCATTTCTCCTGCATAACACTCAACTTGTGGCAGGTTTGATGAATACTCACGCACTACTTTAATTGCGGGATAGTCTGACTTAAATTTCAGTCGGCTATGTAAAATCATCAGAGTGCTATCAATGCCTTCGTGAAGGTTAACAACACTCATTTCAAATGCTTCTTGCCGTGCGAAGTGGCGCAAAGATAAAACAATTTCCCGAATGCGATCAGCGCCTAATTGCATCGATTTGAACATCTTGGGAAAGTCGTTTTTAATAAAATCTATCTCCTTTACTTCGCTTTCTTCTTGTATCTCTTCAGGAGGATTGGGATAATATTTTTCGTAAAGCTCAAGGATATTGATTAAATTTTTTGAATATTCCAAGGCATAAGTAAGATTCCCATAAATAAAATTAACTGGATTATTTATTTCATGGGCAACACCGGCCACAAGCTGACCCAGAGCAGACATTTTTTCACTTTGAATAAGTTGGCGTTGAACCTGGCTGAGTTCGCGCAGGGAATTTTCAAGTTGTAGAGCCTTCTGGCGCTCGCGCGCTTCCGATGCTTGCAAAGCGGCTTCAGCAAGTTTGCGTTCAACAATCTCCTGTTTGAGCCATTCATTTGCTTGGGAAAGTTCAATTGTTCGGGCTTCTACTCGCGCCTCTAGTTCTTGTGCCAAAACTTGCAGATCCGCCTGCGCTCTCTCACGCTCAACAATTTGCGCCTGAAGCTTTTTAGTTAAATTACGCAGATTGAGGTGTGTGGTAGCTCGAGCTAAAACTTCTTCATGTTGGAGAGGTTTAGTAATATAATCAACAGCCCCTACATTAAAACCTTTGACTTTGCTTTCTGTATCGTCTAGCGCCGTCATAAAAATTACGGGGATATCTTTAGTTAACTCATTTGCTTTCAGGTGTTGACAAGTTTCAAATCCGTCCATTTCCGGCATCAAAACATCTAACAAAATTAAATCCGGCTGAGAATATTGAACTTTTTTTAAAGCGCTAGGCCCACTGCGAGCTACCCAAACAGTGAAGCCAGCACTACTCAAAAAATCTAATACTGAACCCAAATTAGTCGGCGTATCATCAACAATTAAAATGTTTCCTCGGTCTAAAGATTGGCTATTCATTATTATTCCTCATCTAAATTGTTGTACAAATTCTATTAACTTGTCTTCTTCAAAGCTTTTAGCTAATTCTATCAAGTGATTGGCAAAAGCTGCATAACGCCTATCCATTGCTTCCAGCTTCTTAGCGCGCTGCTCAATAGTGAGGAGTTCACCTTTCATAGCTAAATCGAACAAAACTGCAACTTCTTCGGAAGGGGGAGCAATTATTTCTTGGGGTTGGATTTGGGAAGGGGGCGCACTGAAGATTCCTTGAGAAGTAAAAGTTGTTTTATCCTCATAAATCCATTGCAAATTTAAATGGTGGCCCAAGCATTCTAATAACTCTTCTGCCCGAATTGGTTTAAGGAGAAAAGCGTTGCAACCAGCTAGACAACTTTCTTGGGCATCAGAAGATAAAATGCTCGCAGAAGTTCCAATCAAAATTACATTTTTTAAGTGAGTATTTTTTCTTATTTGCCTTACCGCTTCAAAGCCATCCATTACGGGCATTACTAAGTCTATTATAATACAGTCTGGCTGAAATAATAGCGCCTTATTCACGCCGTCTTGACCATCGCTGGCTTCCATCAATTCAAACCCAATAGGGGCTAAAAGATTTACGAGTACAGACCGGTTTTCCCAGCGATCATCAACGACTAAAACTTTCTTTTTAGGGCCAGAAAAACTCTTGATAACTTTTTCAGTTTCTTTTTGATCATCTTCCCAGTTTTCAGGAATAGGCAACTCTAAATCAAACCAGAAAATACTGCCTTTCCCTGGAGAGCTTTTAACTTTCAGTTCACTACCCATCATCTCAACTAATTGCCGACTAATTGCTAACCCTAATCCTGTGCCCTCTGTTTGGCGAAATGACCCGCTGGTTTGCTCGAAGGGCAAAAATATTTTTGATAATTCTTCAGGTTCAATGCCAATCCCTGTGTCTTCTACTTGAAAACGAATTTTTGCAGTTAGGGCTTGCTGCTCGGCGATTGGTGATGACAAAGATTGCCCAGTTTCCAATCTTTCTACTTTAAAAGTAACGCCTCCTTTATCCGTGAATTTGACGCCATTGCCGAGTAAATTGATGATAATTTGCCGTAATCTTTTTTCATCGGCGCGGACGCAAATGGGAAGTGTAGTGAGCGGTTCGTAAATTAAAGAAATCCCCTTTTGTTGAGCGCGGACGTGGCAGATTTCAGCAATACCTTGAAGGAAGTCAGACAAATGTAAATCGCTGAGGTAGAGTTCCATTTTCCCAGCTTCGATTTTGGAAAGATCGAGAACATCATTAATCAGAGTTAACAAATGTTCGCCACATCGGTGAATAATTTCAACTCCTTTATTTTGCTGTTGATTTAAGTTTTGATCGCGTTTAAGGATTTGAGCATAACCCAAAATACCGTTGAGGGGGGTGCGAAGTTCGTGGCTCATGTTGGCAAGAAATTGGCTTTTAGCACGGTTTGCCGTTTCTGCTGCTTGTTCGGCTCGCTGGCGCTCTTTTATTTCTACTTCTAGGCGGGCATTTTTTTCTTGTAATTCCTGCGTTCGTTCTTCTACTTTTCCCTCTAAATTGTGGTTATATTCGGCTAATTGTTGGTTAGCTTTTTCTAAATTTGCATAGAGTTGGGCATTTTCTAGGGCAATAGCAGCCTGTGCTGACAGCATCCGTAACACTTCCACTCGCTTCTGGGTAAAAGCGCCCGCCGTCAGATTATTTTCTAGGTAAAGAATTGCGGTAAGTTTGCCTTGATAGATAATCGGCGTACACAGGATAGATTTTGGTTTTTGTTGGGTAATGTAGGAATCGGTATTAAATATTTCTTCGCGGCTGGCATCGTTTAGCACTACATCTTTTTGAGTTCTAGCAACATAATTTAGCACTGAGAGAGGTAATTTTTGAGTCGTGGAAACAGGCAAAGATTGCAGCACTTGGACTTCATCTTTATTCCCCGCTGCTTCGATGACAAATTGACCTTCTTTTGGCAAAATCAGCGCACCCGTTTGAGCACCGGCATTTTCGATCAAAATTTTCATTAACTTATCGAGCAAGTTTGGGAGAATAATTTCGCCAGAAATTGCCTGTGAAGCTTTCATTACGGTTGCTAAGTCTAAAGCCTCGGAAATCCCCGCGCCTGTAGCCGTAATCGTTCCCTGGAGGGTTTTGAGCGTCGCCTCGCCTGTGTTGCTGCTGAGCTTTTGGTTGAGGATGCTGGCGAGTAATTGCGGATATCGTTCCTCTAAATCTTCGACTTTAGCTTTAGCACCCCAGCGAATATAGCCATAGTAAGCATCCGTCATATAAGTTTTAGCAATCTTTTCTCTGCCAAGGAATAACTGAAACTCTGCTGCCAATTCATTCGCTAAAGCTTCTTCTTGAATATATTCCTGCTCTTTTGCTCCTTTAATTGCTCGTTCGTAATAATCAATTGCTTTTTCATTCTGCCCCAACACCCGCGCTTTTTCTGCTACAACTAAGTCATGCTTATGCTGGCAATTCATCGGAGCATGAATTGCCCATTGTTCCATTTTTTCTTGATTTTTATCCACAATATTTAAGTATTGTTCTCGTTCGCGCTCTGAAACATTGGGAGATTGAGCTAAAACTGCAAGAGAATAGTAGAAATTGTGTTCCGCATCTATTATCAAACCGCGCACGCCATCTATATACTTTTCTGCTAAAGCGACGTTGACAACAGATTGCTCGTAATCTTTAAACAAATAAAATCGCATCGCTTTGGACAGATAAATCATAAAAATAAACATATAATTATTGGTGGCAAGCGTCGATTGCAAAATCTCTTCTTCATTCAGTATTTCGCCATTACTGAGGCGGTATTCTTCCTGGGATGCGTCGAGTAAATGTAATGTGATTATTCGCAACGACTTGACGTAAAGACTGTGCAAGCTTTGTTTCAATTTCAGCATTGAATCGAGGTGTTGCGCTTGCTTCTGATTTACAAAGTCTAGCGGTTCCCCAGTAAAAAATATGTGCTGACAGTAGTATAAAGAGTTATAGCCATTCCACTCTATATCTCCGTTTTCCAGCGCGGTTTGAGCCGCCTCCAACATTGGGGCTACGGTTTCCCTAGCGTGTTCTTTCCAGTGTCTGACATGACCGTTAAAGAGAAGGCAAACTTTACCATAAATCGAGCGAGCGTTAAATTGATCGACTAGCTTCATCCCTAGTTTCCCAAATCGATATCCAGCCTCAACGCCTGTCGGCGAACTGCACAACAGAACACCATTAAGCGCATATCCAACTGCGGCGCTCGCAGAGTTCCCGTATTGAATACTCAGCTTGAGCATTGTAAATGGAAACTTTGGAAATAAATCAGGCTTTACAGTATAAGCCGCCGGAGCAGTTATCATTAGTATCCTCATCGCCGCTAGGAGTTCGGGAGAGGTCATTTCTGGCAGATCGGCCAACTCCTCAAAATCGATTTCTCCAGGTGGTTCTTCAGCAAGGGATACGCCCAGCATATCGAGAACTCGCAGCGCGATATCTACTGTTTTTAGCTGCTGGTTTTGCTGGGTACAAAACAGCATTTGCAGTTCTTGAACCCTGACGCGATCAAGAACAGTTTTTGCGTGCTCTAGCACTACTTCAGAAAGAATTTCTGCCCGCTCGAAATTGATGTTTAGGTATTCCGCAGCCGCCGCTTCTACATACAAGTCTAAAGTCAAATCGTACTTGGTTTCCCAGCTATTTTTCTCTAGGAGTTCTAGCCCCACAGTTAAATACTTAACGGCAGTTTCATACGCCGTTGCTGCTTTGGCTTTCTGTCCGGCTATAAGATTGAGCGACGCCAGTTCATATTTTTCTGAAACAGTGGTCAGTAAGTTCGTGCCGTAATTCAGTTGGTTGACTAAAGCAAAGATATTTTCTTTTCGCTCTTCTGCTGTCGTATTTTGCAGCAAGAGTTGACCGATTTTTAGGTGGGTCTGTTTTTTCTGGTCATCGGGAATCAAAGAATAAGCAGCTTGCTGCACTCGGTCATGTAAAAACTTGTAGTCAACTTTGACATCTGTTAAGCTCAACCCGCCCGATTCTTCCTGGCTGAATACAAGTGGAATTTTGTACTCATTGCTCAAAGGCAAAATCAACCCAGCCTGAAGTGCTGACCACAACTGTGCTGACGTAACTAAGGAAGATTTCTCATTGACAACGCTCAAAACTTCTAAGTTAAAGGTGTTGCCAATACAAGCGGCTAGTTTTAAAACGTTCTGTGTATCTTCTGATAATTTGCGAATATTCCGAGCGACCAGTTCAACCACATTTAAGTCGGTAATACCAATGGCTTGAATTTGCTCAAGATTCCACTGCCACGCCGCTGAATATAAGTCATAAATCAACAAGTCTTCTTGATAAAGTGTCTTCAGTAATTGTGTTAAAAAGAACGGATTTCCCCCCGTTTTATTGAATAGTAATTCCGCTAGCAGCTTGGAATTAATTGCTTCATTTAAGGTATCGGCAATTAATGCTTCGATGTCAACAAGTTGTAACGGACTGAGTACGATATTATTAACCGTCGCACCTGCTTGTTGAATTTTTTCAATGGTTTGAATCGTCGGATGGGTGGGATAAACTTCGTTATCTCGATAGGCACCAACCAGTAATAAATATTGGCTATCAGTATCAGTTATCAACAGTTCGATTAATTTCAGCGATGCTAAATCTGCCCACTGCAAGTCATCCAGAAACACAACTAAGGGATGTTCTTTCGTAGTAAATACGCCGATAAATTGTTTGAATACTCGACTAAAACGGTTTTGCGATTCGGTTGCACCGAGTTCTGGTATAGATGGTTGTTTTCCTATAATTAATTCTACTTCGGGAATCACATCAATGATGATTTGTCCGTTCGCACCTAAAGCGGATAGCAGTTTTTCTTTCCAAATCTGGATTTCGGCTTCTCCTTCGGTTAGTAGTTGCAAGATTAAGGACTGGAAGGCTTGAATCAGAGAAGCGTAGGGAATGTTGCGCTTGAATTGATCAAATTTCCCGGCGATAAAATAGCCCCGCTGTCGCACAATTGGTTTGTGGACTTCATTCACTAAAACGGTTTTGCCGATGCCAGAATAGCCAGAAACAAGCATTAATTCAGTGGTACCACTGGCAACGCGATCAAAGGTTTCGAGAAGTGCAGTTACTTCGGTGGTGCGACCGTAGAGTTTTTGCGGTATATTTAATTGCCCTGCTTTATCTGCACTTCCAACAATAAAATCGGAAATCGAGCCGCTAGATTTTAGATTTATTAAGCAGGTTTCTAAGTCAAATTTTAGCCCTTCAGCGCTTTGATAGCGGTCTTCTGCATTTTTTGCTAATAATTTCATCACAATCGCTGAAATTTGAAGCGGGATTTCGTGATTTTGTTGATGAGGGGGAATGGGTGTTTTGGCAATGTGGCTGTGTACTAATTCGAGTGGATCTGTGGCTTGAAAAGGTAACTGTCCTGTGAGAATTTCATAGAAGGTAACACCAAGTGAATAAAAGTCAGTTCGGTAGTCTATTGTGCGGTTCATTCTGCCGGTTTGTTCTGGCGACATATAGGCAAGTGTACCTTCGAGTAAGTCTGGATGCGAAAGTGCTGCGTTTTCTTGTCCTAGGCGTGAAGCGATGCTGAAATCAATAAGTTTAACTTTTTCTGTAATTGGGTTGATAATAATATTTTGGGGTTTTATATCTTTATGAATAATGTTATTTTTATGCAGTTCTGCTAAGGCGCAGACAAGCTGGATGGCAATAGAAATAAACTGATATGTTGCAAGTGTTTTCCCATTCATCCACTTGTTAATAGCCTCCGAATTTGAATCTTCTAAAATTAATGCTAAACCATTTTCATAGTTTTCTAAACTCAGAGGTTTGATAATGGTTTCTACGTTCAAGCTGTGCAGAATTTGATATTCGTTTCGTAAGCGGGTGATGTCAGAAAGAGTGGGATATTCAGCTTTTAAGGTTTTGATGATAACGCTTGAAACTTCGGAGTCTTTGCGGGCACGATCCACACAGGTTCTGACTCCGTTGTGGAGGGTTTCAATGAATTGATAGCCGGCTAAATTGATAGTCATTGTTATTTTACTTTTCATAATAGAATTGACGGTGAGAACAAGGATATTTTAAAAACTACTTGTAAAGAAGTTGTTTGCTGAACAGTTAGAGTGTTTTTTAGCAGACCGTTTCTTTTCTAGGAAACAGTAGAAGAGTTAAGGGCAGTAAGTCAACAAGGTTTCTCTATAGCTAAAAGTCGGCTAGGGGAAAAAGGTTGTACTTGCCTTTACGGGACTCGTACTGATTTATTTAGAATGTACTTAAAACTATAAAAAATATCAAAATGTAATAAAATTTAATTTAGATGCTAGTGGTTACTCTCTTTGCATAAATTGGCTACTGCTTATACAGACGTTATTTAATTATACTTTTGTATCGAAAATCTATAGAAAATTTAACATTTATTTTTGCCAAATAATTTAAAAAACTTCCAATGACTTTAACAAATCCGCTTTTGTAGAAAAATTTTATAGTTATAAAACTACTATAAAACTGTAATTTGTTTTAAATTTATGCTCTCTGATCGCTTTAGGGTAGAGGGCATACATTTTAACTACCAAGGGCTGCCAATCATTGTAAAACCTGACCAATAATAAGGATGAGAAAGTGAGCGACTATTTTTAAGATTTAAAGATGGGGGTAAAACAATACCGCCACGAGTATCAGAACCCCGCAACTCGCCATTTTCAATGGTAACTTTTCCGCGTAACATTGCAAGCTGCGCCTCACGCAACGCCTCTGCTTTAATGGGAGTCGCACTTAAATGATCATAAAACTCATTCATTAATCCCAAAGTTCCCTCATCACTGACATACCAAAGCGACGCCAAAGCAGACTTTACTCCAGCAGCAACTGCCAAACCGGCAAACCCTAATTCTGCTTTTTCATCTCCCACTGCTGTACGACAAGCTGACAAAACCAATAACTCCACCTGCGGAGAATTTAAACGCAACTGTCGCAGATCATCCAGGTTTAATTTATCATCCCATAATTGAATAAAAGACTGTTGTAAATCTCCCCTTTGGAATTCTGCATGAGTTGCTAAATGCAATATTTGATAAGGATGGTTTTGGCGTTGGTCAACAATATTATTGCGAGTAAAGGCTTCATTTAAAAATGCTTTTCCTCCTCGTTCTTCTGTAATTGTTTCTAACTCTAACGGTACTGCCGGCAAAGCATTAAGACTCTTAAATTCCGAGGCTCCAAAAGCCAAAACAGGGGAGCTTTGGATGGCTTGATATCGCGTATCCATCAAGCTGACAGAAGGAATTAAGCCCATGCTATATTTTTCGATTAAAAATTGTTGACCATCATTAAGAGCCGCTACCGGCAAAGTTCGCAACCCGCTGTCCATACTAAACAGCAATGTGTTAACTTTATTCGCTTGCAGTTCTTTTTCTATTGGGGCAATTAACCAGTTATAAAGCTGCTGGGATGGCTTCATATAACTGTTAGTATTTCGGGTTTTAGGATCTGTCAAAGCATTGGTAAATTGCCATGCTGTGAGCAGCAGTTGTTCTTTTGGTGCTTGGGGGATGGTATGGCGCACCGGCTCGCCTTCTGGGGTGAACAAAATTAACTCTAATTCATTTTCAAGAGCCGTCACATAAATAATCGCTGAACGGTTGCCGGTTTGTTCGGCAATTTTGCTTAAAGCATTGCGAATACTGTCAACTGTCACGGGTGCAGTGGGGGCATCTTTGCCGAGATAACTTGAGTATTCTTCTGTGCGGTTTTGCTCTAATTTTTCGATAGCTTGGTTGGTGTTACTTGCCAAAGCATTTTGGCTTCCACCGCTCATAATATTTAAGCCGGTAATTTTTCGGGCTATACTTTCAGCGCTAGTTTTATCTGGCAGAGTGGTAAAAACTTTGCCCGGTTTGGAGGCTGTATTTTCATCAATATTTAGAATATTTCCGCCGCGTAAATTGCCGCCAGAAAGCATTTGAGCAGTGTTGATGCCGTTTTTGGCTTCGAGGTTTATAATGCCGGTTGTTCCCTCACCGGCAACGCTTTGAACAATGCCGGCATTAATTGCACCGGCACGGCTGGTAATATTAATATTTCCACTATTTTGTCCGGCAATAGAACTCACATTTCCCACCGTGACATCGTTTTGTGCTTCTAAGTTAATATTGCCGCTATTTGCTAATTGAGAAATTGAGGAAATATTGCCGGTTGTCAATGCTCCTTGTTGACTGGTGGCTGTGATATTTCCTGAGCCAGTTTTGCCTTGAGTTTCTAAATTGCCGGTGGTGACATTTCCTTGAGCCGCAACATTAATATCGCCCGAATTACCATTTGTTGAAATTGAAGAAATATCGCCCGTTGTCACGGTTCCATTGCTGCTTGTAACGCTGACATTTCCGGCGCCGGTGTTGCCGGTTGAAGAAACATTGCCGGTGGTAACATCGCCGCCCGCATCTACAGAAATATTGCCACTATTTCCTTGTTGAGAGTTAGAAGAAACATTAGCAGTGATAACATTTCCCTGAGAATCAACAGTAATATTCCCAGAACCGGCAGAGCCAGATGAAGTAATATTTGCACTATTGATATTCCCAGAAGTGGTAAATGTATTGAGTTGAATATTTCCAGAAGTGCCGTTAGGTGCGAGGGTTTGAATATTAGCAGTGTTAATACCGGCACCACGACTAATAATCGTCACATCGCCGCTTTCTAAATTTCCATAAGTAGTAACATTATTGAGTGCAACATTTTCAGAAGCTTCTATTCGCACATCCCCGCCGGTGCCTTCGGATGAATAAGTTTGTAAATCATTTCCTGCTGTATTAATGGCACCATTATTACTGGTGATATTAATATTTCCGCCTTGCGTTGCGCCTTGAGATTGAATACTGTAGGCAGTGCCGGTGAAATTAATATTACCAAACGCATTAACTGTCACCGAGCCGGCACGACCTAAATTAGAATAAGATTCAAGTAAACCCGCGCTATTAATTGATCCATTATTGCTAAGAATAGCGATATTTCCGCCGTTGCCGGTGCCTTTTGCGTAAGAACTAATTTCACTAGTATTAATATTCCCCGCCGCCGTCAAACTCACAGCACCTCCATTACCAGGATTAGGAATATTTGCATTTATACTCTCTTCAACGGGATTGAGAGCAGAAGATACCAAAGAACCGGCAGAAGTATCAATACCTCCATTGAGACTATTTAATGTAATATTTCCCCCGTGTAAACTATTACTATAGCTAGTAATGCTTGCCGTATTAATGAAACCATTTGCTGTTAAATTGACGGCTCCTCCTGAACCAGAATTAGAGGAAGAAGCAAGCAATCCCCCTGTGGCATTAATATCCCCATTACTACTTGTAATAGTGATTACACCTCCATTTCCCGTGTCTGAAGAAGTCCAAATATAACCTGTTTCAATGTCTCCCCTCGCGGAAATGTTGACATTTCCTCCCTGATCAAAAAATGACTCGCCTCTCAATTCATGTGCAGTGGTATTAATTGTCCCATTTATGCTAGTTAAATTGATATTTCCACCTTTTCCCAAAGCAAAAGAAACGATACGTCCGGTGTTAATATCTCCTGATGCAGTAAAGTTAATTTCGGCTGCATCCCCGCTAGGAGAAGAAGCATCTATCTCAGCAGCAGTTGTATTAATAGAGCCGGAAATACTTGTTAAAGAAATGGCACCAGAATTTGTAGAGCCAGTCGTTGAGATGTTATTTTTTAATGTAATATCCCCATTCGCTGTCAGCGAAAAATTACCGCCGCCAGAAGTAGAAATTCCCCCCATTGCCGGAATTCCTCCTAAGGTTACTCCCCCAGATGGAGAATCAAAATAAGCGCCATTACTGCCGGTTTTCGCGGCTAAATTTGTGGCATTAATTCGTAGGGGTTCAGTAGCTAAACCAATTCCGCCACTACTGAGGGTTAAAAACCCCGCATTTCCCGCAGAAATTAAAGAGTTTGGTGAGGCACGAAATACATTTCCGCCACTGGCATTTACTTCAACTGAGCCGGTGGTATTGAGATCAGCCAACGTGATATTTCCTACTTCTGAAAGCGTACTTAATTGAATTAAAATATTACCAGTACCGCTATTTAAACTGGTTCCTGGCACCATTGTAATATTTGCTGTTCCTGGTTGACGCCGGTTGATATCTGCACCCTTATCATTTGCTTGCAAATAGATATTGCCCCCACCCGCAGACGTATCAATATTTGCATTAATATTAATATTCCTTCCCGCTCGCAATTCTAAATTTGAAATACTGCCAGAAACAATTGGTTGATTAATGCTAATATCATTGTGTGCTTGCAAAGAAACAGAGCCAGAAGACGAATTAATTTGAGAAGCATCGGCACTGCTGTCACTGTCAGGATTGGGTGTTAAAATATCATCACTTCCACCAGGAGAAATATTGAGATTTCTTGAACCATTGAAACTGCCGGCAAAAATACTCCCAGCATTGGAAGCAATACTAATTTTACCAGGCGTACCACTAGCAGAAGAAGCATCTAAATTACTTGCTGCCAAATTGACATTGCTGCTATTGCTAGTCAGGCTAATATTCCCCCCTTGCAGCATACCAGAAGTATTAATATTTCCTACAGTTAATAACTGTTCTGTAGTAATTTGAACATTTCCGCCATTTCCCGTAGAAGACGAAGCATTAATAAACTCAATATTGGCAGTGCCGGTGGTGCTATTTACAGTAATATCGCCCCCTTCGCCACCATTTCCAAAAGCCATAACGGCGGTATTAACATTTCCTGTGGCTGTAATATTTACATTGCCGGCATCCCCATTAAATGCTCCATTACTGACTCCATACAATATAGTAACATCCCCACCGCTATTGATAGTAATATTGCTAGATTTTCCTTCGGTTACCTCCGCATAGACAGTTTCTGTTTCAATATTTCTCCCCGCATTTAAGTTAATTTCTCCGCTTTTTGTGCCACCCGTAGAAATAAAATAAGCACTTAAAATATCACCAGCGGCTGTAATGTTAATATTTCCACCTTCGCCGTTTATAAACCCACCCTTGTTAGCAATTCCATCTCCATCAATAAGATTAATATTTCCCCCACTATTGAGGTTAATATTCCCCCCTTGACCGTTCTCTGCGCGAGCGTCAATTAGATGTGATATAATATTTCCAGCAGCATTTATATTAATATCACCGGCTCTTCCCTCGGCAGAAGAAGACGATACTTTATCACCGGCAGTTGTATCAATTAAACCCGCCGTTGTTGTTAAACTAATATTGCCCCCACTGCCAGTAGAATTATTTTGGGTCAAAACATTATTAGTTAAAATATCACCACTTGCATTAATTGAAATAGTGCCACTATTTCCTATGTAAGAACTTGCATCTAAAATACCCGCAGTTGTATTTACCGTACCCCCACTATTGATAGTAATATTGCCTGGGGTGCCGGTTGGCGTTGGTGCGCTATTTTGTGGAGTTTCTTCATAATCGGGTATAGTTAGAATAGTATTTCCTGCCAAAACCGCACCATTTGTTGTCACATCAGAGGTAGCATTTAAACTAATATTACCGCCTAAGCTTACCTGGGAATTAGAACTTAAATTCCCCGTAGAAATTGCCCCATTGGTAGCATTTAAACTTATTGAAACTCCCGCCGCTGTCGTCGAACTTGTATTAATATTCCCCGCCGTAATATTAGCCGCTGAAATCGTTAAATTTCTGCCTTCTGCTGTAATTGATTGGGTGGTATCCATTGCAAAAGCACCCACACCATTATTATCCGCATCCGCCTTAAAAGAAATTGCCCCTCCAAAGGGAGAAAATGTTAAAGAAACCCCATTATCCAGCGTAATATTATTCGTCGCTTCTAAACTTACGGTGCCGGTGATTGCTTCCAAATTTGTCTTAGAAATTGTAAACGTAGAACTCGAACTATCACCAAACAAAATTTGCCCATCTGTTAACTGCGAATCATCAGCACCCACCCCATCAACAATCGTAATATTTTCGGGATCTAAAAGCAAATTTCCCACATTGCCATTCACCGCACTTAAATTAACATTGCCGCGAAAAATTAAATTTTCTTTTCCCGAAACTTCCACAAATCCGCCATTTCCAGAAAAAGCACCCCCGCGAGCACTGATATTTCCAAAAAATCCGGTATTTTGATTGCCCCAAACCATCACCCGTCCGCCATTTCCGCTTTCAATAGCATCTGCTTGTAGCGTAGAATTTGCATTAATTAATGTGTTTAAAGCATTGGGAACATTTCCTAAACCCCGATAATCTCCACCGGCTAAAATTGTCCCCCCGCCATGATTTCCAGAAACATTAATTTTGCCATCCACAACCGCCACATTGTTGCCTAAAATATTAACAGTTCCGCCTTGTTTGTTGTCAGCAGTTATCACAGAACCGCTGGCAATTGTTGTAGCCGGCAAATTAGGAATAGTTAAATTAGCATGAGTTAAAATCGCCTCGCCTTTTTCATTTACTCTTAAAGTATTTGCACTTTCAAAAGGAGAACCTGTCAGCAATTGTGGTAAAGAAAGTGGGTTAAATTCTGTGCTATTAGTAGCATTCGGTGTAATTTCTAAATTTAATATATGACCGGCTTGAGAAATCCGCACGCTATTATTACCAGGAATTGCCGAAAGCGTAATATTTCCCCCTGGCGAAGAAAGGGTGCCGGTGTTAATTACATTTCCGCCTAATAACGTTAAATTTGAACCCGGAGTTAAGCTTAAATTGCCCAAATTTACAATACTTCCAGGTTGGGAAACAGCAAAATTAAACCCCGCAGGAGTCCCCACCAAAGCTGTATAATTATTATTGCCAATGGCATTAAACAAACCCTGATTCAAATTAATGCCAGCCGCCGTAGTCACAGTAAAATCTGCCGGCACATTTAAAGCCGCATTTGGCCCAAAAACAATCCCCGCCGGATTCATTAAAAATAAGTTAGAATTTCCCCCCGATACTTGAATTAAGCCATTAATATAAGAAGCATCTCCGCCATTAATTCTGCCCAAAATGTTACGGATATTAGGATTAGAAATAAAATTTGCAATTTGTCCCTCACTGAGGTTAAATTGCGTAAAACTGTGAAAAAGATTTGCACTATCTCCAGAAAAACTACCGCCGGTGATATCAAATGAATTATGATGAGGAGAAACTACTGTGCCGGTGCCATCATTTGCCGGTTGAATAGGTTGCGCCATTGCCGGCAAAACAACACCCCCCACCAGGGTAAAAATCGTTCCCCATTCAAAGCTTTTAACAAAGAAAGATTTTAAAATTTTCATGTTGTGCTGCTCACAAAAAATCAATAAAACACCTAATCAGTTTGTTTATAAATAAGCTTTTCCGCTTCTCCATCAAAACCAGGAATAATAGCTGCCTTACTGAAGAATTAGCTAAATTAAAGCTTATGAACAGATGCACACCATAAAATAAATTTATTTAATTATCTCATATGCCAAACTAATTGTCACTATCCCCAATAAACTAAAAACCAGAGAAAAATCATTGTGTAGCCTTAGAACCGTGAAATAACCTTATAAAAACTCTGGCAAAAAAACACACCAAGCCACCGCCGGATCGAACGGCCCCACTTGTGTAGCTACAATTAAGACAATTCGTCAATGCCGGCAATGGCGCGAAAACCATGACCACCCTGTATTGCACTCAGAAACACCAAAATCCCGACACAAACCGTTTTTGCAGCCAATGCGGCGAAAAACTAAACATTCCCACCCCTACAAAGCGTTATCGCATCATCCGCGAACTCGGACAAGGAGGCTTTGGCATAACCTATTTAGCCGAAGACAATAACCGTTTCAAAGAACTCTGCGTTTTAAAAGAATTTGCCCCCCAAATACAAAACCCCCAAGCGCTTAAAAAAGCCGAAGAACTCTTTCAAAGAGAAGCCGGCGTCCTTTATCAACTGCAACATTCCCAAATTCCCAAATTTAGAGAACTTTGCTACGAAGTTATCAACAACCAAGAACACCTCGTTTTAGTACAAGACTATATCCCCGGAGAAACCTACCGGCAAATTCTTTATTCCCAAAAAACCTTTAGCGAAAATCAAATTCTCAACTTCCTGCATCAAATGTTGCCGGTACTGCAACATATCCACGCACACGGAGTCATTCACCGCGATATATCCCCCGAAAACATCATTCTTAGAACCACAGATAAATTGCCAATTTTAATAGATTTCGGCGGAGTAAAAACCGCCGCCATTTCCGCAATTTCTGCCGCCAATCAACCCCTAAAATTCTCAACCCACATCGGCAAACCCGGTTACGCACCCGAAGAACAACTCCAACACGGAAAAGCCTATCCCAGCAGCGATTTTTACTCGCTTGCAGTTACCACCATTGTCTTACTTACCGGCAAAGAACCCAAAGACCTTTTTGATAATTATAATGCCAAATGGCAATGGCGAAAACATACAAACATCAGCCCAGAATTAGCAGTAATTTTAGATAAAATGATCAGCAGGCATCCGGCAGATCGATATCAAACCGCCAGAGAAATTTTGCAAGCCTTACCACCCACAAATATTGCCCCTCAAAACAACAATTCCACTCAAATAAAAACCTTAGTTGTCGCACCGGCAGCCCCCCAGCAGCAAGCCGTACCGATACCTGTCGCCCCACCCCCAACCCCAGCACCCCTAAAGCTTCCAAACTTCAACTTCTTACCCATAATCTTTGCACCCTTCCACTGGACATTAAAATTAATCAGTAAAACAGCCTTCCTTAGTGCCGGCGTTTTATTACTAGCTGGAATCAGTGCCTGGGCTGGGTATAAATTAGTTTCTTGGACACCACCAACCTTACCGAAAATATCCAACACCAGCACAGAACAACCGCAAACCTTACAAGCACGACTAAAAGCCCTCAACCTCTCCGAAGTGCAATTTTATGCAATGGTAGACGCAGAATTTTATCAAAAACATCCAGAACTCAACAAACGCCTATTAACAAACAAACCAAAAGACGAAAAATTGCGTCAAGAATGGGTAGAAATTGCCGAAAAAACTCTCAAAAAACTCGAAGAAAACAACTAGCCAATATTTCGTTTTATAGAAAGAGATTTACACCAGCATTTTAATGAAAAAAACCTCCCCTCATCTCCCCCTATATGCCCCAGCTTTTGTCAAGAGATCCTGATAACCTATCAAAAAATAATTATAAAAAATCCCCTCAAACAAATATAATCAATAGCGACAGACAAAAAGCTAGAAATAGCCTTAACTTGGTGTGAGGAGAACAGCAAATGAAAAAATACCCTTGGATGGCATTACTAACCGGCCCAGTAGTAATAATCAGCGCCGCAATATTAGCCGCCACAACTGCCACCGCCACAGAAACACCCGGACTGCAACTAGCACAAACCGAACCCAGCATCGAAAACTTCCCCAGCGTAGGCGACCTCAACAACCCCACCCCAGAAGCAGAAGACGCAATGGGACAACTGCGTTCTGTCAACGAACTCTCCGACGTGCGACCCACAGACTGGGCCTACGACGCCCTGCGAAACCTGGTAGAAAGATATGGTTGTATTGTAGGCTACCCTGACCGGACATTCCGAGGCAACCGTGCTCTCACTCGTTACGAATTTGCAGCCGGTGTAAACGCCTGCCTAGAAGCCATCACAGCCCAAATACAACCTGGAAACAACTTCGTTACCCGCGAAGACCTCAACACCCTCGAACGCTTATTAAACGAATTTCAAGTTGAAATAGCCACCCTACGCGGACGAGTAGACTCCCTCGAAGCGCGTACCCGCGAACTCGAAGAAAACCAATTTTCCACCACAACAAAACTGGCCGGTGAAGTCATTTTTGCAGCCACCGACGGCATTGGAGAAGGCAGCAACAGCGTCCCCTCCCTACAACAAAGGGTACGTTTATTTCTAAACACCAGCTTCACCGGCAGCGACCTCCTCGTCACCCGTCTGCAAATGGGGAACAGCCAAGCCCTCGACCACAACAACCGAAACAACGGCATCCCCAATCAATTCACCACCAGCGAAGGCTTCCAAACCCATCAAGTCTTCGGCAACACCACCAACAACGTCCTCCTCGACTGGCTATCCTACACCTTCCCCGTCGGTGACAAAATTAAAGTCACCCTCGAAGCCACCGGCGGCGTCTTCGACGACTTCACCCCCACCCTCAACCCCCTCTTTGAAAACTACGACGGCGGAAGCGGTTCCATCAGTACCTTTGCCCAACGCAACCCCATCTATCGACTTGGTGGCGGACAAGGTATCGGCATCAGCTTCAAACCCAGCAGCCAACTTGAACTAACCGCCGGCTACCTCGCCTCCGAAGGTTCCTCCCCAGTCCCCGGTAACGGCTTCTTTAACGGCAACTACTCAGCCTTGGGCCAAATCACCTGGACACCAAGCGACCGCTTTGGAGTAGCCTTCACCTATAACCACGCCTATTTCGGCCCCGGTAGCTTTGGCTTTGACAACGGCGGCGGCAGCCTCGCCACCGGCAACCTCCCCTTTGCCGGAACTGCGGTTGCCAACACCATCGGTGCCAACAACCCCGTCACCAGCAACTCCTACGGCGTACAAATGGCCGTCCGAGTCAGCCCCCGCTTCCAAATTAACGGCTGGCTTGGCTACACCGATGTTTATCTCCGCGATAGCGACGCCAACGGCAAAATATGGAACGGCGCCATCGCCTTTGGTTTCCCCGACTTAGGCAAACAAGGCAACTTGGCCGGTATTGTCGTCGGCGTTGAACCCTACCTCAAAGAATTAGATGGTTTGCAAAACTCTTTTGCCACCGATGTTCCTTTGCACATTGAAGCGTTTTATAAATACCAACTCACCGACAATATCGCCATCACTCCGGGGGTTATTTGGTTAACAGCACCCAACCAAGATAACAACAATAACGATGCCGTGATTGGTACCCTCAGAACCACTTTCAATTTCTAAACTTTTTGCTGGCCCAGTTATGCTGCGTTCCTCTGCGGTTTATTTTTAACCGCAGATAAACGCAGATGTTCGCGTTCGCGTTAGCGGCGCGTAGCGCTAGCGTCGCGTTAGCGAAACGCGGATTTATTAAAAAAGTTAAAATCTTACAAATTTCTCTTGCTGAAGTTATTTTTTTATGGGAAACTAACTTCAGCTTAGGAAACTTCACCGGCACGACGAACCGATCTGGAAGTCTTAGCGAAAGCAACCCCATTGAAAACTATAATTTTACCGTTAATCAAACCTCCGATTTTATCTTAGGACTCCGCAACCTCACCGCCGATGCTGATGTAAGCGGAGGACGCGCTTTAAACAATAATGGATTTATCGAATTTGACGAAGAAATAGATACATCTGAACAACAAGGAACAGTTGATGAATCTCTCAATCTTAAACTTACCCCCGGCAATTATTTAGCTAAAGTTTATCTCTTTGAAGACGGGAAAAATACACCTGACAATCTCGACTTATCCTTAAATTTTTTGGCGACTCCCACCCAAGCTTTAGGCAAATCTTTGGCCGGTGCAACAAATGTAGGAACCTTAAACGGAATTGATCCCCTCACCGGCACCCTAAACAACGCCAAACCAAGCGATATTTACCGCTTCAACTTAGACGAAAACCGCGACTTTAGTATTTTCTTAGATGGAGTGGGCAATAATACAAACCTGCAACTTATCCAAGACTTCAACAATAACCAAATAATTGATAGCGGCGAAGTCATTAACACCGCCACAGCATCTTATACAAATAGCGGTGTTATTGCCTATAACCGGCACCTATTTTGTGCGTGTCCAATCGCCAACCGCAACCAATTATAACCTAAGTTTAGAAGCCCCAGGCAGCGGAAACACCGGCAACAAATTCGTCCCCGCAATTTCTGCCAATAAAAGCATCCAAGACGAATTATTACTTTCAGCGAGTTTCAATTCTTTAATTCCGGGGGCTGTTCTTTCTGAGTACCAACTAAACGATGTTGTCGAAAATCAGCAAGTCATTATTAGCTTAACCTCTACAAAATTTGACCCAGCCTTACAACTAATCAACACATAAAACGGCCAACTTCTTGCCCAAACCAATAACAGTAATGGCACAAATGCAGCCATTATCTTTACAGTTTAGCCCAACAGAAATTATCGCTTTTTAGACACCAATTTTGCAGGATAATGCAAAAACACCGGCGCATTTAACTTAACCACAACTAGCTCAACTCTCAGCGGAAACCTTGGTTTAGGTCAAACCCAGAACGGTGCATTAGCAGCTAGTGATTTAAACAATGATAATAATTCCAGCGACTTTTCTAGCTTATTCGAGTCGCGTGTACATCCGCTTATTTTTTGAGCCTCAAAAACTTTGTAACTCTTACTAATTCTAGCCCACCGGCCTAAATTTCCAACCACTACCAAATCCACTTGATACAATTGTTTCAGCCCTTACATCGCCCAAATTAAATGAAACCTGTTTTTTGCACTCAAGGACACGAAAACCCCACCGGCAGCCGGTTTTGCCTCCAATGTGGCGAAAAACTCAACCCTGCCAACACCGGCATCCTCAGTCAAGGAATGATTCTCGGCGAACGTTACCGCGTGCAGCGAGAAATAGGACGAGGTGGCTTTGGACGCACATATTTAGCCGAAGACATCAACCGCTTTAACGAACATTGCGTCTTAAAAGAATTTGCCCCCCAAGTTGCCGGCACCTACGCCCTCCAAAAAGGACAAGAACTCTTTGAAAGAGAAGCCGGCATATTATATAAACTCCAACATCCCCAAATTCCCCGCTTCCGCGAAATGTTTCGGGCAAACTATAACAACGAAGGACATTTATTTTTAGTTCAAGACTATGTAGAAGGACAAAATTATCGCACCCTCCTCCAAAACCGGCGCGTTCAAAATCGGCTTTTCACCGAACCCGAAATCACACAATTTTTTATCCAAATTTTGCCCGTTTTAGCCTACATTCACAGCCAAGGCGTCATTCACCGCGACATATCCCCAGACAATATCATCTTAAGAAATAGTGATTTATTACCCGTATTAATCGACTTTGGCGGAGTCAAAGAAATAGCAGCCAACCTGCAATCAGAATTTGTTGGTACCCAACCAGCCACCCGCCTCGGCAAAGTCGGATACGCCCCTGACGAACAAATGCAAATGGGCAAAGTTTACCCCCACAGCGATCTTTATTCCCTCGCCGTCACCGGCCTAGTTCTCCTCACCGGCATCGAACCCCAAAACCTCAGAGATCCTCAAACCCTACTTTGGAACTGGCATAAACACACAACCCTCAGCCCCACCTTTAGCGCCGTCCTTGATAAAATGCTGGCCTACCGCCCCGGAGAACGCTATCAAAATGCCGGTGAAGTCCTCAACGCCCTACAAAACTTTTCTACACCCACACCCCAACCACAAAACCTCACTCAAAACCTCACTCAACCCATCGCCCCACAACAAAAGCCGGTGGCCAATATTTCCCCCCAACCCAAAACAAACTCCAACGGAAATTTATTAGTTATGGGTGGCATAATTGTAGCCATGACAAGTATCGGATTATGGGCCGGCAACTATTGGGTAGACAGCCAACGCCAGCCAAATAATACTGACAATATCACCCCAGACAATACCGACATCTCCAGCCAATTTTCCCCCCAAGAACAACAGCGCAAAATTGCTTTGCAACAGCAACGAAAACTTTTACTAATTGATTATAAATTTTACGTCCAGTTAGTAAATCAAATTTACTTTGACCAATATCCCGAACAAAAAGGCACTACCTTAACTGATAAGCCACAAGACGAAACCTGGCGCGAGAGATGGGATAACATTGCTCAAGAAACGTTAAAAAAACTCCAAACAATAAGCGAACCGGCCCGCCGACGAATGGGAAGTTATAAGCGCAGCGATCCAGACCGGCGCAAAATCGAAATTAACAAAAAATTCCTCGGCAGTCGATCCCTCAATGACTTAACCGATGTAAAATTTTTCAGCTTATTTCCCGAACAAAGAAACAACCAGAATTTTATTAATACACCCATTGGTCAAGTATGGCAAGCCATTGCCGAAGAACAAACACAAAATATCTTAAACGGAACCGCAATAGAAGAAATAAAATTTCAAGCTGGCACCACCAGCACAGCCCTTAACGACACTCTACAACCCGCAACCGGCAAAGCTTATATTGCCAAACTCAATAAAAATCAATTCATGCAATTAAATTTAGAACCACAACCAGAAATACAACTTTCTATTTACCCACCCTCCGGTAAAACCCCACCATTATTGCAAGACTCCCCTCAATTAAACTGGTCTGGAAAATTACCCGAAAACGGTTATTACGAAATCATTATTGTATCCCAAGCCACACAGCCAGTTTCCTACCAACTCACCCTCAGCGTCACCAATAGCGCCCCCTAAACCTTACCAAAAAAACACAAAAGCAAAAAAATTTCAGGCATTTTTCGCCCCCAAACAACAAATCTCTGCCCTCTCTCCGTAATTTTACTGAGTCAGTCGGCCCGGAACTCAGCTAATATCGTAAAAGTCTGGTAAAGTACGCAACTCAAAATTACGGTAATTAAGGAGAATTGCTATGCTGCTCATTCGCGCCGAAGACTTAGAAAGCGTTGGTATTGCCTGTGGTACAGCCACTCAACTCACTTTTCAAAATACCAGCTTCACCAAAGGCCGGTCATTCGCAAAAAGCGAACGTCAAGCAGCTATTACAACTTGCAACCAGTATCTTAAGGCAGATATTTTATGCCTAATTGTGGAAAATCCAACTCACTTTACCCTCTGGCCCGAAAAAAAAGATGTCAATCTTTCCTCACGAGACTCCGCCCTTTCTCCTAGCAAAGCCAGTAAATATCAAAATACTTTGACATCCCCCACTTCCCAAGCAAAAAACTCTCGCTACCACCAAACCAATTTAATTAACCCAGAAAATAATTACCATCCCTCTGCATCCCGCTTTGCACAAAATAAGCATTAATCAATTGTGGTTGGTCATTTGTCAATTGACAAAAGACAATTGACCAATGACAATTGACCCATAACAATTGACTCTTGACTATGTTTTTTCCCATTCCCCTCGGCACTACTTTACAAAACCGCTACTGCCTAATAGACTTAAACCCCCCGGAAAAATTTTACCGCAGCTATTTGGCCAAAGACCTACAACAGCAAAACCAACTGTGTACTGTCCTCGAAATAACAACCCCCGAAATAGCAGACCGGCCAGCCTTTAAAAAGCAATTCCAAGACGAAGTAGAAAACCTTTACCGTCTGCGACACCCCCAACTCCCCAAAATTTACAGCAGCTTTGAAGAAAACGACCGGCTTTTTTTAATCCAAGACTATATCGAAGGCAAAAGCTATTCTCGCCAAATTAAACAGCAGCAAACTCCTTTGAATGAAGCAGAAGTCATCCAAATATTACTGCAAATTTTGCCACCGCTAGAATATCTCCACACTTTCGGTTTCACTCACGGCCAAATTTCTCCAGAAAATATTATTCAACCGGCCAGCATCGGCAACCTGACGCCAGAAACAACACTTTTGCCGGTGTTAATAAACTTGAATTTAGTCCCCCAACTCCTTCACCGTTTACTCCCAGACAACCCCGAAACTTACCCCCAAAGCGATGTCGGTAGAGACCTTTATGATCTTGCCATCACCGCCACCACTTTCCTCACCGGCATCCCCTATCCAGAATTAATCGATAAGGCCGGTCAAATGCGTTGGGACTGGCAAACCCTCACCCCCATCAGTATTGAATTTGGGCAAATTCTAAATCGCAGCCTCAGCTACCAACCAGGAGTACCCTACCACAGTGCCAGCGAATTACGCCACGCCCTACAAAAATTATCTCAGCCCCCCCAACCCACACCCCAACTTTCCCCTCAACCGCGCCCAAAAAAGCCGACAACTGTTGCTCACAAATGGGGAAACCCTTGGGCATATTTATTCAGCCTGCTTTTAGTAGGAGGCGTTGGCGCTGGGACATGGGCTGCATTGAATTTATTACTTAATCCTAATTTTCCCCCCATCCCCACTTGGCAGATGCCAGGGAAAAGCACATCGAAAGCCACTCCCTCGAAGATCGCCCCCACCCCACTACCCTCACCCACCACTTCACCGGTTGTCTTAAAATTATCTCCCCAAGGAAAAACCACCCTAGAAGGCAGTCTCAAAGATCAGCAAAGCATTATTTATAAAATTTCTCTAAAAGCCGGTCAGCAGTTAAATGCTTCCCTCGCTGACAAAGCAGTGGCGATGACAGTTCTCAATTCCAACCGGCAACCCCTAGACGCCCAAGCATTACAAGTACAGCGCTATACAGCCCCATTGTTTTCTGGAGGCGATTATTTTATTCAACTGGTGCCGGCCTCGAATACCCCTCAGTCGAAATATAAACTAGATGTCAATATAAACAATTATTTTCCCAAAAAAATCTGCCAAGAACCATCAAACCTTAAAGCAGAAAATTGGTATCCAGTTTTTGTAGACTACACAAAACAAAACTTAGAAACAATACAATCAAAATATTGCCGCAACACCTTTATTATTCCCGCCACAGCAACAACCGGCCCCTCAGTACAAGTAGCAGCATTTGGATCAGTTGAACAAGCAAAAGCCTTTGCCGAATTAATGAAAACCCAACTTGGTAGCGCCCTGGTTGGCAAACCAACAAAAACCCCAAAAATATCCTGTAGCGACGCTTCAACGGGGAACGAAAAAACATGGTATCCCGTGTATCTGGAATACAGTAAAGAAAAATATGATCAAATTCTCTCTTATTGTCCCACAGCATCCGTAACAGACAGACCGGCCCGCCAAGGCACCTATATTGAAGTGGCGGCATTTTTGGATCGTTCCAAAGCAGAACAACTCGCGGCTTTTATTAATCAAGAAATCGGAGGAGCAGAACTTGGAGAAGCAAGCAACCGGAATGCAGCAGAATCAAATGCAGAAAAATAAACCATTCATTTGTCAAAAATCACTACTAAATCTATTGTCTCGTTCCTTCTCCTCTTGTCTTGCGCTGGCGGAGCCGGGTGGTAGTTGTCACGAACGCCTTCATAGAATAGGATGATGAAGCGGTTTCCGTGGAGCAGGTCAAATATGGATAGCTTGGGGAATGAGTCATTTTCCGGTCAAAATAAACGATTCATGTAAATTCATTCAAATTAAGGGGGCGCAATCTATAAAAGTCCCTATAAGGGATTGAAAGCACAGGCAACAGCAATGAGTGACAGCATGGCATTTGTAGCAGGCGCAGCCGTTGCTGGGATTGCGGCGCTCCTCTTGTTTCGCGGAACTGGTAATCCGCTAGAAAATTCTCCACCTCCCAATTTAGTACCGTCCCCTCCGGCGGCGGTTCAGCCACAACCTACACCCCTGCCGGTGCCGACAACACCGACACTCAATCCGGTGCTTGAGCAGCAACGCCTTGATATAGAAAAACTCAAAGCTCAATTAGAACAGCAACGCAACGATGCTGAGCAGCTACGCCAACAACTTCGCAATCAACAAATAACCCTTGAAGCGGTGCGATCACAGGCATCCGTCAATGCGTTAAACCCGCCACCAATCGCGCCACCGGCACTTCCGACCACCCAACCACAGCCGGCAAATAATTCTTCAATTGGTTCGGCAATGTTGTGGGCGCTGGCCGGCATGATTTTAACATTGGTGATTGGCATTGTCGTAGTGGTAGCTTTTGCCTTATTTGCCCAGCAACAACGGCCCAGCCGTACAGTGCAAGTCATTCAACCCATGCAGTATCCCCCTTCGCTTCCGGCCAGACGCCGGCAACAGTTTCAACCACCTCGAATGCGAGATAGCTCTGAGCGTTCGCTTCGCTATCGGGAGCGATTTGATACAGAAGATTTTGAATAATTTGTCATTTCTAAAATCTAAAAAGTGTGTTAGTGAAATGCCGGCCAAATAAAAAGCCTCCCCTGATTTGGGGGAGGTTTTTTTGTGTCAAATTTTCGCTACAAATTTCTAAAAGTTGGTTGGTTTCGAGTCACCAGTCACCTGTAAGCAGTCACTAATCACCAGTCCCCAATTAAGCTTAGAAATTCATTTCGGCGGCTTGGACTTTCTCGACTTGTTTCTTCTTCAAAACCAAGAAGATTTGAGTAATCGTCACAATGCCAAAGAAAGCTAATAAACCTTGAATGCGACCAGAACTTTGCAAGACAATTTCGGTGTCAATTTGACCAAAACCGCCAACGTTGGGGTTAGCATTTAAAGGTGAACCGGCAGCAATTTCTTGCCCTTCAGAAACCACCAACTCAGGGCCGGCGGGAACGTTATCAACAACGGTTTTGCCATCAGCGGTTTGAATGCTGACTTGATAACCGCCTTCTTCTTGCTGGGCAATTTTGGTAATTGTACCGGCAGCAGAAGCGTTATAAATTGCATTGTTGGTTTTTTCGCCGGTGGGATAAATTTGACCGCGACCGCGATTTCCGCCAACGTGGATAGGATATTTCCCGTAATGGATATTTTTATCGGTTTCGGGATTCGGAGACAGCACCGGGAAAATTAATTCTTGGTATTGTTCACCGGGGAGAGGGCCAATGATAACAACGTTATCTTGTCCTTCGGCGTAAGGTTGATAATAAAGCCCTTCGATTTTTTCCTTCATTTCTTCAGGAATGCGATCTTCGGGGGCAATTTTAAAGCCTTCGGGTAACATCAAAACGGCACCGACATTCAGGGGCCCTTTGCTACCATCGCCCAAAACTTGCTGGTTGTTGGTGTCGTAAGGAATTTTAACGACGGCTTCAAATACGGTATCTGGCAAAACTGATTGAGGAACTTCAACTTCGGTGGGTTTGGCACCGAGGTGGCAGTTGGCGCAAACAATGCGACCGGTTGCTTCGCGGGGCGTTTCTGGGGCTGTTTGCTGCGCCCAAAAGGGATAGGCAGCAGCGGACTGAGGCAGGGCTAGGTCACTGGCTAAGAAGATGACGACAGTTGCAGCGGCGAGTAATACGCTTTTGACAACGGCCTTATATCCCAGCAACATCACCGACAAACGAGTTCTTTTCATCTCTAAAAATGGCAAGATTTCAGCAATAACGGTCAAATGATTTGTCATTGGTCATTGGTCATTTGCCTAATGACTATAGACAAAGGACTAATGACGATTTTTTAGGCCCACCAGGGGTCATCACCTGTACGGAAGTCGGTTTCTGTCCAGGGTGTGAAGGCAACTTTGTCGTCGGCGACGTTGGCGTGGACAAGAGCCAACGACAGGGGGGCCGGCCCGCGTACCACTTTGCCGGTGCTGTCATACTGGGAACCATGACAGGGACACATGAATTTGTTTTCGCTGGCGTTCCAAGGTACCACGCATCCCAGGTGGGTGCAAACGGCGTTGATGCCATAGTTGGCAATGGCTGAGGAGCTTTCCACGACTATATAGGTGGGGTCTCCTTTTAGCCCTTGCGCTAGAACACGTTCGCCGGTGTTGTGGGTCTCCAAAAAGTTGCTGAGGCTGATGTCATTGCCCAAGGCATCTTTGGCTGTGACACCACCGCCGCTGCCGCCAGAGGAGGGGGGAATGAAGTATTTAACGACGGGATAGAGTGCGCCCAATGCGGTGCCGGTGAGGGAGCCAAACATGAGCAGGTTCATAAACTGCCGACGACCCATGCTGGGTACGTCTGATGATCCAGAAACTTGAGCCATGACCTATGCTGAGCTATCTGTTAAGTTATTTGTCTAATTCAACCATTTAACCATGCTTTTTTGGCCTCGACTGCAAGCAGTCTTTGATGCCTCAAAGTTGGTGCTGATACTGCTATTGCTTTCACAATGCAGGTTACAGCTTTTCTGTGAGTATTATTGCATTTTTTTAAGACTCGACGTTTTTCTTAATAAATGTAAATTTATTTTGAGATATTTTCACACTCTGGTATAATTACTTTTTTTAATTATTAGCTTAACTGACTTGCCCAAAAGCAATGAAGGCTTGACGGACACCGGCTAGGAGCCGAATTGCTGAAAAGTATGCTCCCAAAGCATTTGAGTTGAAGGATGTTAACGCTTGACTACAATAGCGTTTTACAATCAAACATGGTTGCTGCCAAACCGACGGGCAAAAAATCTAAAATCTAAAATCTAAAATCTAAAACTAATATGACCGGCAACGACTTACGCGAACTGTTGCTGAATAAGTGGGGACGCTCTTATGATGTCCAACTGCGCCGCACTCAAGGCAAAATTTTTGTGCAGGTAATGTGGAAGTACCTCGAGCAAGTTTCGTTTCCGATGACGGAGCCGGAATATGTTTCTCATTTGGATACGATTGCTGGTTATTTACACGCTTGGGGTGCGGTGGAGCAGGTGGAGCGCTATATCCGCCAAACAAGGGAACGTCCCCGCTTGGGTAAGGCGGTGAGTATTCCGATTGATTTGGGTGAGCGTGCTTCGGAATGGTTGCTGGAACAGTTTTAGGTGAGATTTTTTCAGCCTCTCATCCATAACATAAGCTTTTAAGGCAAACAAATTTCAAAAAAATGTCGCTGCTATAGCCTGGTTTGTCCTCAGAATTTTAGCGTCCAAGGAGCATGACGGCGCCGGTGCCGCCGAAGTATAAGCCAATAACAGCACCGGCCAATAACATTTGAGTAATAGGATCTGTGGACGGGGTGAGGACGGCACCTAAAACTGCTCCTCCAAGTAAGACGTAACGCCAGCCGCTTAACATTTGTTTTGAGGAGACAATGCCGAGTAATCCTAGTAACATTTGGATGACTGGTATTTGAAAGGCTAGGCCGGTGCTGAGCATTAAAAGTAAGACGAATTCAAAATAGCGATCAATTGATAATAATTGCTCGACTACTCCTTCTCCATAGTTGATTAAAAAGTTTAAGGCTGCGGGTATAAGGGCTATATAAGAAAATGCAAGTCCTGCTACAAATAAGATGCTGGAACCAAAAACAATCGGGGCTAAAAACCGGCGTTCGCGTCTGGTTAAACCAGGAATGACAAATTGGATGATTTGGTAAAGTATGAAGGGTGTAGCGAGTAATATTCCACTATAGGCGGCGGTTTTTACGGAGACGAAGAAATATTCGCCTGGGGCTATTTGAATAAATTTAACGTTTTGGGCCGGCACTTCTAAGAATTGGACAATGGGTTTGACGGCAAAAAAGCTTCCACCGGCTGCAATAACTACTGCTAAGACTGAGTAAAAAATGCGTTCTCGTAATTCTTCGAGGTGGTCAAATAAGGACATTTCTACATCGTCGGGAATGTCGCTGAGGTAATCATCTTCTGGGAGTGATGTAATGTCTTCGGATGTGCTTGGTGATGCTAGGGCGAGGGTGGTAGGGGATGCTGGGCTGATTGGGTTTTCTTCACTTTCATAATTTTCTAAGTTTGTGGGTTCTAAATAGCTGTTTTCTAAGGCTTCTATGGTGCTTTGACTGATGGCCGGTGGTAGTATTTCTGGTATTTGTTCTTCTTCCTTATTTTGTTCTTCGGAAAAATTTTCCACTTCCCCAATATTGTTATTTTCGGGGGATAAAATTTCTTCTTTGGTTTCGCTGTTTTGTTCGGTCGAAATAAGTTCTGATTCTGAGATATTGTTTTCTGGCGTAATGTGATTTTCTGGAATTTCTAAATTTGTAGGAATTGGTGCCGGTGTGGGTGGGAATGTTGTTGTGCTGTAAGCTAAGGCTTGTTCAAGGGCTACGCTGTTAATTAATTCGGCGATTTTTGCTTGAATTTGAGCGTCTGCAATTTGGGCGGGATTGTAATTTATGATGATGGATGCGGCGGTGCGGTTGATGCGGGTGCCGGTGATTGAGGAAAGATTGTTAAGGGCTTTTTCTAATCGTTCTGTGTAGTCTGGATCTTCGGAAATAAGGGGGATATTGAAGCGAATTCGTCCGCGAATGGCGTGGACGATTTTATAAGAAATGTTGGGGGCGGATGGTGAGGAGTTATTGTAGGTTTGAGACATGATTTGATAGAGGATAATTGTAGTTTTTAGGGATTTTGAGTTGGGCGAGAGGGAAGGTTAAAATTTTGGGGGGTAAGGGTGTCTTGTGTTAGGGGTAAACCCCAATATTGGAGCCGGTTTTCTAACCATCCTTCTGCTTTCCAGGCTTGGATTGCATAGTTTACTTCTAAGCGTAAGTTAGCATATTGGAGCCCTTTTGGCATGGCGATGCTAAGGGGTTCTGCTGTGAGCAAGGTGGGTAAAATATGATATTCTGGGTTTTCTTGTACCCAACCGGCTAGAATGCTGGCATCACCGGCAAAGGCGGTGGCTTGTCCTTGTTCGATGAGGGTTTTGGCGTTTTGGTAGGAGTCGGTGCCGAGTAGTTTGGCGTTGGGGATAAAGTATTTGATGTTGGCAATGGTGTCGGAGTTGTTGAGGACGACGATTGTTTGGTTACTGAGATTTTGGAGGTTTTTGATGTTGGGGTTTTTGGTGATGATGCCGGCGCCGTCTAGGTAGTAAGGGATGCTGAATTCTACAAGCCGGCCTCTTGTTTCTGTGGCGGTGAGGCGGGCAATTGTGAAGTTAACTTTTTCTTCTAAAATGACTTTGAGCCGGTCTTTATTGGAAACGGGGATAAGTTCTACAGCATCGGGGTTTCCATAGAGTTCTTCGGCTAATTTGTGTGCAATATCTATTTCTAAGCCTTGGAGGGTTGCGGTGTTGTCTCGAAAGCCAAGGGGACGGATGTTGTCTTTAATGGCGATTTTGAGTTGGGTTGGTTTTTGCTGAAAGGGGGTGCCGGTGGCGCTGAGAAAGGGGTAAAAAGTTGTTAAAAAGCTAAAGAATAAAGCAATTAAAAATAGGCTTAGAAAGCTAATCGATGAAAAAAGGGGTGTTTTGATTTGTTGGGGTTTGATTGTGGCCTGGAAAACCCGAAGTTTCTTTAAGAAAGGGGGGTTTTTAAAGATAGCGTATAGGAAATGTTTTTTCATAGAAACGCTAATAAAAAATATTCCCAGACTTGTGCCTGGGAACGATAGAAAGCCGAGAGTTTTATTTAGCTTGAGCGGCCATTTCAACGACTTTGTTAAAGCTTTCTGCATCAAGGACTGCGAGTTGAGCCAGCATTTTACGGTTGAGTTGAATGTTGGCTTTTTTCAACTTGCCGATGAGTTGGCTATAGCTCATGCCGTGCTGACGGGCTGCGGCGTTGATGCGGGTGATCCAGAGGCGGCGAAAATCGCGTTTGCGACGTTTGCGGTCGCGGTAGGCGTTGCGTAACGCCTTCATTACCTGCTGGTTGGCTGTACGGAACAGTGTGGAGTGGCTGCCGCGATAGCCTTTGGCGATTTTGAGAATTTTATTGCGGCGTTTGCGGGCTACATTACCGCGTTTGACTCTGGTCATGGGTGGGTTTCCTTAGATTTTACAAATACGGGAGCATTCCGCGCACGTTGTCGGCATCGCGTTCATCAACGAGGGCCATTTTGCCGAGGTTGCGTTTGCGGTCTGCGCTTTTGTGTTCGAGAAGGTGGCTTTTGAAGGCTTTCCGGCGCATGATTTTGCCGCTGCCGGTGGCTCTAAAACGCTTGGCGGCTGCTTTGCGGGTTTTTAGTTTAGGCATGGTCTATTAATATTTAGACACAATTCCCTATCTTATCATGGATTAGGTTTTTTGGCAAATGCTCAAGTTGGGGGTCGGCATCTGTGGCGCCGGCGTTCCCTGTAGAGCAGGCGGGACGCCTGCACCACTGGCGTCTACAGGTTTGGATGAGGTGGGGCCGGCACCAGTCCCCTTAATTACGGTAGGCTTATAAATAATGGCCTGATTTTTTGATTTCCCAGAGTTTGGATGGAGTTTGGTTGATGCTGAGATTAGAACATATTAGTAAGGTTTACCCCACCGGCGAAGTGCTTAAAGATGTGAACTGGGAAGTCAAACCTGGGGATCGAATTGGTTTGGTGGGGGTTAATGGTGCGGGAAAATCTACGCAACTTAAGATTATTGCCGGTGAAGTCGAACCGAGTTCGGGTGTGGTAATTCGACCGGCTAGTTTGCATATTGCTTATTTAACTCAAGAGTTTGATGTTGATCCAACTCGGACGGTGCGCGAGGAGTTTTGGACGGTTTTTAAAGAAGCAAATGATGTGCAGCATGGACTCGCACGGGTTCAGCGAGAAATGCAAACGGCGACGCCTGAAGAGTTGGATAAATTGATTCACGAGTTGGATAGATATCAGCGCAAGTTTGAGGCGTTGGATGGGTATGGTTTGGATGCGCGAATTGAGAAAATTTTGCCGGAGATGGGTTTTGAACAGGAGGATGGCGACCGGCTGGTGAGTGCGTTTAGTGGCGGCTGGCAAATGCGGATGAGTTTAGGAAAAATTTTGCTACAAGATCCTGATTTGCTGTTGCTGGATGAACCGACTAACCATTTAGATTTGGAGACGATTGAGTGGTTAGAAAATTATCTGCGGGGGTTAATGATTCCGATGGTAATTGTGGCGCATGACCGGGCTTTTTTAGACCGGCTTTGTACGCAAATTGTAGAGACGGAGAGGGGGGTTTCTACGACTTATTTAGGTAATTATTCGACGTATTTGCAACAAAAAGCTGAGAATAAGATGGCGCAGTTGTCGGCTTATGAACGGCAGCAAAAGGAGATTGAAACTCAGCAGGCTTTTGTGGAGCGTTTTCGGGCGAGTGCGACGCGGAGCACGCAGGCAAAAAGCCGCGAGAAGCAGTTAGATAAGATTGAGCGTATTGAGGCTCCGATTTCTGATGTGCGGACGTTGAAATTTCGTTTTCCTGATCCGCCTCGGAGTGGTCGAGAGGTAGTTATTATTGAGGATTTGGTGCATTCTTATGATGAAAAGATTTTGTTTTTGGGTGCAGAGTTGTTGATTGAACGGGGCGACCGGGTGGCTTTTTTGGGGCCAAATGGTTGTGGAAAATCGACGCTTTTGCATTTGATTATGGGGATGGAAAAGCCGACGGATGGGACGATTAAGTTGGGGGATCATAATGTGATTCCTTCGTATTTTGAGCAAAATCAGGCTGAGGCTTTGGATTTGAGTAAGACTGTGATGGATACTATCCATGATGAGGTTCCTGATTGGAAGAATGAGGAGGTAAGGACTCATTTGGGCCGGTTTTTGTTTGCTGGGGAGATGGCGTTTAAGAAGGTGGAGGCTTTGAGTGGGGGTGAGAAGGCTCGTTTGGCGTTGGCTAAGATGCTTTTGAAGCCGGCAAATTTGTTGATTTTGGATGAGCCTACGAATCATTTGGATATCCCGGCTAAGGAGATGTTGGAGGAGGCTTTAAAGAGTTATGAGGGGACGGTGATTTTGGTTTCTCACGACCGATTTTTTATTTCGCAGGTTGCTAATAAGATTGTTGATGTTCGTGATGGGGAGTTGCGGTTATATCGGGGGGATTATCAGTATTATTTGGATAAGGTTGCTGAGGAGAAGGAGAAGGCGAAGTTAGATAAGATTGCGGCGGAAAAGGCTGCGAAGGCTGAGGCGAAACGGGTGGCGCAGAAGGAGAAGTTGAAGGGGAAGAAGGGTAAGTAATTTTTGATTGATTTTTAGATGGGTAAGGCTCGCTTTGGCGGGCTTTTTTTTTTGTTTTTTGGGGATTTGAAGTGAGGGAAGTTTGATGTATAATGAAAATCAAAGAGTCTTGATGGAGAGTTTATGTCTAATTACACTGAGGTGTTAAATCAAGTTAAAAATCGGAAGATATTTGAGCAATTTCGGTTATTAGAAGAGTTGAAAAGTTTGGTTGCGGATGGTGTTGAGTTTGTTGGTGTTTAAAGGCGCGTTGATGGGGGAGTTTGTGAGGGAGGTTGAGATTGTTTAGTTAAAGAAGATAAAATGAGGGAATAAACTAGGAGAAAAAGAAATGAAAAACAAAGTTTTAACGGCAATTATCCACAAGGAAGAGGATATGTATGTGGCAGAATGTCCTGAAGTGGGGACAGTGGATCAGGGGGAGACGATTGAGGAGGCGATTGCTAATTTAAAAGAGGCAACTCGGCTTTATTTGGAGGTGTGTAGTGTAGAAGATGTCAGTCCGAGATTTGTGACGGCTATTGAGGTTAGCTATGCCTAGATTACCGCGAATCTCTGGTCAAGAAGCTGTGCGGACGTTAGAACGGTTAGGTTTTATTCGGGTGAGGCAAACGGGGAGTCATGTTGTTTTAAGAAAGGCTGTTGAAGGGGGAGATTTTTCTTGCGTTGTGCCATTACGAAAAGAGTTAAAAGTGGGGACTTTGGCCGGTGTTTTAAGGCAGGCACAAGTTAGTCCTGATGAGTTTATTGATAATTTGTGAGGTGTGTTTATTGGGGGATAATTTCTATTCTGCACATACTAGCCGGTTTTTTGGTTGGGGAATAGGCCGATTTTTTTCTGTGGCGGTTTCTATCCATTCTTGCATGATGATTTCTACGTTTTGCAGTGCTTGTTGATAGGTTTCGCCATCAGCAGTACAGCCAGGAAGTTCTGGGACTTCGGCTATAAATGCTTGGTCTTCTTGACTCCAGTAAATGTGTATTTTATAGCGTAGCATTGTTTTGATTTTTGAGTTGGGGTGTAGGTTGGGTCGAGCTAAAGTTTAACTCAACCTACAGGCTATCTGCTGGTTATTTTTTTGTGGCGCATCCAGTTTGCTAAATTTGCGAGGTGGTGTTTTAATTTTTGTTTGATGGCCGGTTGTTTTTCGATGTATTTGGCAATTGTGGGGCCGGTTTTGTAGTAGAGTGTAACTAGGTTTTTGCCGAGGGGATGAGGTAGGAGTTTTTCATCTCGAAAACTGCGGAATGTGTCGAGGTCAGGGTGTGTTGAGGTTGAGTAGGCTGCTGTGGCGATGAAGCATGAACTACTGCTAGTGCTACCTTCTGAACTCAAACTAGATACATCTGTGGAGGTGGAGTATCTATTACTGCTGCTACTTTCTGAAAAGAAACGATATACATTGAGTGAACAAAAATTGTCAAAATTCAAGCTTAGGTTTTTAAAAGTTTCATCACAATTATTATTAGATTGATTTTGCGCTTCTACTGCTTTATCTCGTAAGCTGTGATTTGCTATAACATCTACCATATTAATATTTTCCAATAATTTTTGATAACTTTGTATTTGTTGTACATTTAAGTCATCTTCGCTCTTCACTATCGTGGCCACCAAAATATATAATTTTTGATTAAAAAATAATGCTTCGCTATGGTCTTCCATCTCAAGATAAGAAAAAACTACTTTTTGAATGATCCCAGCCATGTAGAAAATAGCTGATATTTTTTTTTGTTGGCTGTAAGAATACCTATCCACATAGAATCCAGAACCTGGCGTTTCTATTAACTGGAGAGACTTATAAAAATTTTCTATAGCTTTAGCATATTGTTGAAGCGCTAGGGGATAGTTTTTATTTTCCCTGTTATTGTCTGCTTGCGCCAAGTAAGTGTTCAAGTTATGCTGATACTCTTCAAGAATTGTCATTGTTTCTACCTATTGTTTAATATTTGTACGGCTTGGTGGGGATTGATAGCGAAAGCCAATATCAAAAAGATATCGGTTATCCGGTTATACAAACCTAGAAAATATATTTTTTTATTATCATGTATTATTTCTTGTCTCCTAAAATCATCACAGGGAGTTTTAAAGGTAAATAAATTAAATAGTACAATATATATCGCACCGGCATAAAAACCAATAAAACCATTAATTTTGTAAAAATCTCTCCAAAAAATTTATCAAGGAAAAATGGTAATATCATTATTGGAAATATGATAATTAATTCCAACAAGAGGCAAATTTTTGATGTATGTTTAGCGATTTGCCTGATAGTTTTTTCTCCATCCGGCAATTCAGGGTCGATTTCATCTAAGCTAGGGCTATAACAAAATTTTTTCCACCATTCCATATTTTTTAATCCTTTAGTAGCTTATTTTTTTAAGTTTTTGGTGCCAGGCCGTAGGTTGGGTTGAGGAACAAAACCCAACTTAGATGATATGGTTGCTGTTGGGTTTCGCTGTCGCTTAACCCAACCTAACGATTATCTTTTATGGAGGTGAATCCGTATCAATTGCAGTTTCTTGCTTGCAGTCATAGCAGGTGTAAATCACCCTTGTTGTGTATTGATTTATGTCTCTCGAACTGACATATCCCATCTTGGTACTTCCACAGTGTCCACATACAGGACCAGCTACGTCATTTCTTTTATTCATTTGTTCTTATTCCCGTGCTGTAACGAAATCTAAGGATATCGAGAATTGTTAGGAGTTTTTTAATGCTTGTAATCTTGCCCGCAAATCTTCTAAACTGCTTTTCTGGCCTGATGTTAAATCAGCTTGGGCCAAATAAGCGGCAATTTGAGCAATTAGAGCATCTCTTGTGCTGGTAGACATAGAAGAAGCTTTATATACTTCTTTGCCGATCTTCTCAATAAAGCTTGTTACTTTTTCATCCATTTTTACAGTTGTGCCTCTTTCTTGACTCACTTCCACCCCACTATATACAAGCAACCAAACCGGCACAATCAGCAATGTCACCATTTCACCCCCACCCCCCCATCAGAAATGTCAGAAAAAATGTCACCAATGCCATAAAGATCAGGTATAATACGCAAAACCAAGCATTTCCCCTACCCCAATGGACATCACCGAAGTGCTAAACCTCGCAGATGCACTAATGTTTATGAAAACCGGCAAGCACTTAGACCATCTACAAAAAGCCGTAATTGAGGGAACATTTGAAGGCAAAACCTATCAAGAAATCGCCGACGAAACTTATCAAAGTGAAGGTCATGTAAGGAACACCGGCTCAGAACTCTGGAAACTCCTATCAGAAGAATTAGGAGAAGAAATTAATAAATCAAATTTTAAAACAATCATTAAAAAAGTGGAATTTAACCATAACACCGGTCATGTAACAGTTAATACTCTCAATTTCTGGACTGAAACTAAACTAACACCCACCGGCACCCATCCATCCCAAAAAAAACCAACCGAACAACATCTAAACCTCAACGACGCACCGGAAATATTATCCTTTTACGGACGCGAAAACGAACTCATCACCCTACAAAACTGGATACTCGAAAAACACAGCCGGCTGATTGCAATATTAGGAATGAGGGGAATTGGAAAAACCACCCTCGCCATTCAACTCATCGAACAAATAAAACCCCAATTTGACTACATCATTTATCGTAGTCTGCGCTTTTCTTCCACCCCAGAAACAACCCTCACCAACCTCCTGCAAATCTTCTCTCCTCCAGAAATTCCTAACAACATCGAAACCCAACTTTCCCAACTCCTCGATTACCTCCGCAAATATCGCTGTTTGATTATTCTTGATGATGTGCAAATGCTATTCACCGCTGCACAACCGGCAGGAAACTATAAAACCGGCCTCGAAAATTATCAACGATTCTTTCAACTCATCGCCGAGGTTTCCCACAACAGTTGTCTGCTGTTAATTAGTTCCGAAAAACCGCGAGAAATTACCAATTTTGAAAAAGAAAATAAACCTTGTCAGGCTTTAGTTTTAGGCAGTTTAGGAATTGCAGCTAAAGAAATTTTAAAAGAACAAAATTTAACCGATGAAGAAAGCTGGGAAAGTTTAATTAATATTTATCAAGGAAACCCCCTTTGGTTACAGCAAACCGGCACCCTCATCAAAGAATTATGCGGCGGTAGATTAGGAGAGTTTTTGCAATTTGAAATGCCGGTTATTTGTGAATCTTTGACAGCAATTTTAGATGATGCTTTTCAGCGTTGAACGGAAGAAGAGAAAGCTATGCTTTATCAGATTGCCGGTGAAGCAGAGCCGGTTAGTTTGGGGCAAATTTTTAAGAAAATGCAAGGTTCATCTACGGCATTATTTAACCTTATTTATTCGCTGAAAAGCCGGTTTTGGATTGAGGCAATTGAGCGGGATAAAATGACTTTTTTTGCAGTGGGTGCGGTTGTTAAAGAGTATTTGAAAATGCAGCGGTGATGGGTGCCGGTGATGGGTGCCGGTGATGGGTGCCGGTGATGGGTGCCGGTTTCAACCGGCGACAAATTGATTATATGAGCCAGTTTTTAATACCATCAAATTTTATTTCCCTATTCTTTCCTTAGCATTATCATAAGCTGGATCATGTTCCCCAAAGCTCACAACAAACACCCGTCTAGGTGACGGAGATTCATAAATGCGGTAAATGAGGCGGTAGGAAATTCCGCCCCAGTCTATCTCTAACGCCCAATAACCTGTTAATTTCCCCTTTTTCTGATTTGTGGTAAATCCACCACAATTATAGGGATCTGCCTTTAAAATTGGCTTATAGATAGCCTCATAATCTTGTCTCAACTCAGTAGGAAGCTGAGATAAATCTTCAGTTTCTACTAGCTTATGAGTCTGTAAAAGATACTTGGATTTGATAACCACGTTCTTTCAACCGTTGATTAATTGTTTCTACATCAATTTCTTTGCCTATTTCGCCATCAGTTATCCACTGCGAAGCATCGTCAAAATCTATAGTTGCAATTCGCTGTAATGCTTTTCCCTCAGCCGAATCAGGATTTATCTCGATACTATCAGGTTCTACAATGATGCTATTTTCTGGAGCAGAAGTTTCCTCAATCGTAATAACATATCGTTGATTAACCGGCAACTCCACCGGCACCTCTGGGCGAAAAACTTCTCCATCAAATATCACCGTTACTTGTGTGCTCATAAATTCGCCGACTCCATAAAACTGAACTTTTCCTAATTATAGACCCTACCAAATTCTCTCTAAATTCAAAACAAAACCGGCCAAAACTGGCTCCCCAGAAACACAACTTGGATTTTCCAAAACTTCCACATCAAAAAGGGGCCGGTAAATTTCCACACAGCGATTTTCTATATCAATTAACCAACCCAAAGAAGCCCCATTCTCTATATATTCTCGCATTTTATTTCGCAGCCTTATCAAACAATCGCTATCAGAACACAATTCCGCTACAAAATCAGGACAAAGAGGAGCAAATCTCTCCTTTTCTTCCTGAGTTAAAGCATCCCATTTAGCGCACTCTACCCAAGAAGCATCAGGCGATCTAACAGCCCCATTTGGCAAAGTAAAACCTGTCGAAGAACCAAATCCAACACCTAGATTTTTTTGACAATTCCACTCCCCTAATTGACCGATTAAATCAGCATTGCGAATGCTAGTTAACCCCCCAACAAGGGGCATCAGCACCAATGTTCCGTCCGCATTTCGCTCAAATTGGATTAATTCGTGACTCTGACAAAGCTGGAAAAACTGCTCATCAGTTAAATCAATAACCGGCCTAAAATTAATCGTTAAAGCCGTCATATTACCACCTTCCCATCAAAAACTTCTTTCACCCATAGCCTAGCCCCCATTATAACAAAACAAAAAAAACCGGCTCCCTAAAGAAACCGGCCTTATTTAAATCAAGACAAAATCAAAAGAAAAGATTACTCAATCCCCTCAATCTTATCCTCAACCTCTTGATACAACTGGCGCAAACGGTCTAAATTATCATCCGTAGTTTCCCAATAACCACGACCATTTGCTTCCAACAAAGTCGTCACCATCTTGCGGAAAGAATGAGGATTCAAATTCAGAAGACGCTTTTGCATCTCCTCATCCTTCATAAACGTATCATTCGCATCCTCATACACCCAATTATCAACAGCACCGGCAGTCGCAGACCAACCCATCGTATTCACCAAGCGCTTAGAAAGTTCCCGCACACCTTCATAACCATGCGACAACATCCCCTCATACCACTTAGGATTCAAAAGCTTAGTCCGCGCATCCAAACGCACCGTTTCTGATAACGTCCGAATTTGAGCATTAGCAGTTGTTGTATCCGCCATATAAGACGCCGGCTTCTTCCCATCCCCACGCAAAGTCGCAATAAGTTTCGTAGGATCAGAATCATAATAATGGGAAACATCCGTCAAACTAATCTCAGAAGAATCCAAATTCTGGAACGTCACCTCAGCCGTTTTCAAACTTGATTCAAACAACTTGCGGCTTTCCTCAAATGTCCCCGGATTATCAGAAGAAAACGCAAAACCCTTGCGAGCCAAATACATATCCTGTAAATCTGACTCTTGTTCCCAAGTGCTATTTTCCACCGCCAAATTCACATTAGAAGAATACGAACCCGACGCATTAGAAAATACCCGCGTTGCAGCTTGCCGTAAATTAATCCCCATCTCCTCAGCCTGCTTCATAGCGTGCTTACGGATAAAGTTCATTTCTAAAGGCTCATCCGCCTCCGCCGCCATCTTCACAGCCTTATCTAACAAAGCCATTTGATTGATAAACAAATCGCGGAAAACACCCGAACAATTAATCACCACATCAATGCGAGGCCGGCCTAATTCTTCCAACGAAAGCAACTCAAGCTTATTCACCCGTCCCAAAGCATCCGGCACCGGCTTAACACCGATCATCCACATAATTTGAGCAAGCGATTCTCCGTAGGTTTTGATATTATCCGTACCCCACAAAACGCAAGCAATTGTCTCAGGATAATTCCCACCATTCTCATCACGTTGGCGAGTCAAAAGCCGGTCTACAACAATCTTCGCAGACTTCACCGCCGCCGCCGTCGGAATTGATTGCGGATCTAAAGCATGAATATTTTTACCCGTCGGCAAAACATCAGGATTACGAATTGGATCGCCACCCGGCCCAGGTAAAACATACTCACCTTCTAAAGCCCGCAACATAGCCCCTAATTCGTTATCTGCACAAACCTGCTGCAAGCAGAATTCCAGATACTCAAACAAAGGCTTAATTGCTTCCGCATCCACCTTTTTATAACCGGCCTCATGGAGCGCAGTAATCCAAGGTTCCTTTTTACCCATATTAAAGAAATTGAGTTTAGAAACCAAAGAAACACGCCCATCAGCATCGGTTTGTTCCTTCACCAAAGCACCCACCGCCGCACGAGTTGTCAGGGTGATATTTTGCAGCAATTCTACATCCGCAAGAATGCCTTTATCGCTGTTTTGATAAATCTCCTCAATATCGCGTCCTAAACTGTTGGCAATAATCCGAGGAAGCGCTAAAAGTTCGTCTTCTTGCCGGTCTAAAGCTGCAATATTTACCAGCGTTGCAATAGCTTCTTCTGCTGTTGGTGGTTTACCAATAACGTGCAACCCACAAGGCAACAAGCGAGATTCAATTTCCATCAACTTGCGATAGACAATGCCCACGATATTATCGCGTTCTTCGCTTGACATTTCGACGGCATCTTTTTCAGGCAAGGCGATATCTTTGTCTAAATTCACCAACCGGCATTTATCCATAATTGTGTTCACAATTGGAATGCCGCGCCCGCTATCTTTCAATGTTTGATAGGAACCAATTAACTCACTTAGCTCCTGCAACCCTTTGTATAAGCCTGCATTTTCTGCCGGTGGTGTCAGATAGCTGATGGTTTCCGCATAGCTACGGCGTTTAGCAATTGTTGCCTCACTTGGGTTATTGGCTGCGTAGTAATACAAGTTAGGGATATTGCCGATCAAATTATCTGGGTAGCAATCTCCAGACATCCCCATTTGTTTACCAGGCATGAATTCGAGTGAGCCGTGTGTGCCAAAGTGTAACACTGCATCCGCACCCCAAATGCGCTCTAAATAAGTGTAATAAGCTGCAAAGCCATGATGGGGACTGGCAGAACGCGAGAACAACAAGCGCATCGGATCGCCTTCGTAGCCGAAGGTTGGCTGGACACCGATAAAGACATTGCCGAAGTGTTTGCCAAAGACAAGCAAGTTTTGCCCGTCGCTGTTGAGGTTGCCCGGCGGTGGCCCCCAGTTTTCGTAGAGGCGTTCGGCGTAGGGGGTGAGTTTTTCGTACTCCTCAACGCTCATCCGGTAGGCAATATTCAACTCTGGGCTGCTGTATTGCGCTTGGGCGTCGTGGATGACTTCCTGCATCAAGGCTTCGGCGGACTCTGGCAACTCTGGGACATCGTAGCCGTTGCCTTTGAGGGCTTCCAACACTTTGTATATCGAGCCGAAAACGTCTAGGTAGGCGGCGGTTCCGACGTTGCCTTTGTCTGGCGGGAAGCTAAAAACGGTGATGGCAACTTTTTTATCTAATTTGGGTTTGCGCCGCAAATTGGCCCATTTGAGGGCGCGTTGAGCGATGGCTTCGATGCGATCTTGCAAGGCGATGGCTTTGCCGGTGGCGCCGTCACGTCCTGATAAAATGATCGGCTCGATGGCTCCGTCAAGTTCGGGAATGGCTATTTGGAGGGCAACTTGGATCGGGTGTAAGCCGAGGTCGCTGTTTTCCCATTCTTCGGTGGTTTGGAAGACGAGGGGAAGGGCTACCATGTAGGGCCGGTTAAGGCGTTTGAGGGAGTCGATGGCTTTGGGATGGTCTTGCCGGGCCGGCCCTCCTACGAGTGCAAAGCCGGTCAGGGAGACAACGCCATCAACAAGAGGCAAGGGGGCTACGCCTTTTGGCGCGACATCCCAGAAATAGGCATCAACCGGCTTAGAAAAATCTAAACCGCCGGCAAATACGGGGATGACTCTGGCTCCCATTGCTTCGAGTTCTTGTACCATTGCCACATAGTGGGCATCGTCGCCGGTGACTAGGTGGGTGCGTTGCAGCACAAGGCCAATCGAAGGAGCGAGCGGGTCTTTGGCATCGGCAGAAATGTCTGAGCGGGAGTTGTGCCAGTTCAGGTATTCTTTGACGTCTTCAAACATTTTCGGGGCCAAGGGGTGCCAGATGCCCATGTCAGGATAGGTGACAGGATCTTGGAACTTTACGGTTTGTTGGCCTTTGTAAACGTATTTATCGGCCAGCATCAGCAGGAAGTTTTCCAGGTTTTCGGAAGAACCGCCTAGCCAATACTGGAAACTGAGCATGAAGTTGCGGGCATCCTGGGCTTTATCGATGGGTAGATATTTCAGGACTTTGGGCAAGGTTTGCAGCAGCTTCAGCATTCCGTCTTGGAAGGAGCCGCCCGACTGCTCTTTGCGCTTCCGCATGAATTGGGCAATGGCGCTTTTTGATTGGCCCAGTTGCGCTAGGGAAAAGCTGCCCATTTTGTTTAAGCGCATGACTTGTGGCATGGAGGGGAAGACGACGGCGACATCAAGGTTGTCTCGATGGGGTTCGACGGCGGCCACAACTTTTTCGGCTAGGTCTTCGATAAAAATTAGAGATGCTATGAAGACGTTGGCGGCGGCGATATCGCGCTTGAAGTCCTCTAGGTTTTCGGGGCTTCGCAGTTCTTCGATCAGGTAGCCAGATATTTCGATAGCTAGGTTGGGGTTGTTGGCGTTGATCGAGCGGACTGCTGCGGATAGGGCGCTTTGATACTGGGCTTCTAGCACGACATAGACCACCTTGAGTAGAGATCGACCGTTGATGTTTTCGGGCGCAATGTGTCGGATGGTGGGCTTGACGTGAGTGAACATTCAGGTAGGCTCCTTTTGATGCGCGTTCTCTTGTCTTTGGATTTGTCGGCAGGATGAGGTTTTGTTTGGTCTTGGGGAAGGATGATGATAATGGATTAATCCGTTAATTTGGCCTTCCCTTTTGGCCTTTTTTTCTCAACCCTGACTTAGTGGCATATAGGTTTTTTTACCAGAAAATGCTGTCCAGATGGGGCTTTAACGGCTTTTCTGACACAATTCGATAAAAAACCCTGAAATAATAATTTACAAAACTTTACGAAATCTGCAAATAATTAATCATTATTTTGTTACAAGATTTAACTTGACTTTTGTCTCCGCATTTGTTTTAAAATTTCTACAACTTTTTGATGGCCTTCTTGTGCGGCCCAAACAAGGGCGGTTTTTGTGGTGTTGTCTTTGGTGTCTAAGTCGGCGCCTTTTTCGAGTAATATTTGCACTACTTCGGGATGGCCGGCGGCGGCGGCACTGATGAGGGCGGTGGAGCCAAAGCTGGTTTGGGTGTTGATTTCGGCACCGGCTTCTAATAATTGTTTTACGATGTCAAGATGGCCGGCAAAGGCTGCTCCCATTAAGGCTGTCCAGCCGTCGGAGTCGGCGCTGTTAACGTCTGCACCGGCCTCAATTAAGATTTTAAGGATATCCAGATGGCCGGCTTCGGCGGCGGCGGTTAGGGCGTTTAAGCCGTCTGCGTTTTGTTCGCTGACATTGGCTCCGCCTTGCAATAAGGTTTCAACTGCGGAAAGATTGCCGGTTTTTGCTGCTTCAATTAATTGGCTCATTTTGCATTCTCCTCTACAAACCACAACCCAAGCAAAAATTAGGGTGATGAAGCCTATTTTCTCATTTTGAGGGCCGGTAAAAACTATCGAGATTTCTGCTGATCTTTCTTTTGGTGGATGCAGTACAGTCGGCCCCAGCTTTAATTTTATAAAAATTGATTACAGAGTGCGTTTTTTGAGCTTGCCGGTGTTTAACTAGCCCAAACATTTTTATACCACTGTCGTCAAACGTAGGGAAGATTGATATTCCCTTTTTTTCTACGACTATACAAACTTTGACGTTTTTTCTCAGTCATCCTGTTGGGTAATTTTCAAGCAGTATCCTTAACTTTAAAAAGCAAAAAATAATGTCGAAGCATCCTAATAAATTTATCGCCTTAAAATTTCTGCCTTCTTTGATGGTATTGGCATGGGCGGTAGTGTGGTATTTGCCAGGGGAAGCGAGGGCTGATTTTAAAGTAAAAAAAGCCAGAAACAGCAATGTTTTTGGTAATAATCTTTCAGCCAATCCAAACGTAGAAACAGAGCCAAAATTAAGTGGTAGCCCTACACCGAGCCCAAAAAAACAGCCATCGCAAGACTTGTTTAAAAAACCTCCCTTGACGCAACCGCCAAAATTACCTGGATTACGCGGGGATATTTTGAGAAGCCGGCCAACAATTTTAACCACAGCCCATCATTTACAGCAAGGAGAAGTTATTTCTAGTTTGCGCTATCGGCAATTTATTTTACCGGGGACTGATGCGGAAAATGGTTTGACAGGACAGCCTACTTTTGGATTTAGTTGGGGGATAACTGATAATTTAGAAATTACGGTCGATGCCCAAACTTTTGACAATTCCCAACCAGGAAAACAAGGTGCTTTTTTAGCTAACCGAGCCAGCGCTGAAGGTAGCAGCAATTTCTTTCAACAATTTACTTTCCAAGCCAAACAAAGGTTATGGCAAAATTCCACAGGAAATCAAGCTTTAAGCGCTGTATTGTCTGTGCCTACGGGTGTGCGTTATTACGAATTCATTGATCCTAGTAGCGGTGCATTGGTTGAGGGAAAAAATAACGATAATTTGGTGGTTTCGGTGGAGTTGCCTTTTACGGTAGCAGAAAATCGATGGCAATTGACGCTATCTCCAAAACTGGTATTTTTTCCTGAAGATAATGCTATGTATTACCGGCGGATGCCTATTGAGGATAGCGGCTCTTTTGGGCTAAATTTTGGGTTAGCAGGAGGCATCAGTTATGAAGTTAATCCTCGCCTGATTGTTTGGGGTGATATGTTTATTCCGCTGACGGGAAATAACACGATTAATCGAGATACGGGTTTCCCGGCCCGAAGTGTGGCTTTTAATGCCGGTTTGCGTTATTTAGTAAATCCTCGCTTGGCAACAGAGTTGTTTATTTCTAATGCTTTGGGAAACACTGGCCCGGCTTCAATTTTAACAGATCGAGAGAATATTGCTGTGGGGGCGGGGGTGATATTTTTACCTGGTTTTACGAGCGCAAACCGGCAATATCCTCGCAGTTTTAGCAGCCGGTTGCAACCTCCACCGGCATCGCTGGCAGGGTTTAGCTTTTTTGATGGGGGGACGGTGGCTCAAAATCAATTACTCCCGAACTTACAAGTCGGAAGTCAAGGGATTTTAACGGCGATTCGTTACGGTTTGCTGGATGATTTGGAAGTGGGAATTTATATGGATTTAATTTCCGGGGAGGTAGATGAATCGGAGTTAGGTTTGAGTGGAAAAATTAGATTTTTGCATCAAGCGGATGGTGATTTATTTACGTTGAGTGGAGCTTTGAATTTTGGTAAAACTACGAATTCTTTCTCGAATTTTCTCAGCGGGAATCCCAACGAGTTAAGCGAACGTGGGTTAAAAGAAAGAGGGTTTAGTTTTACGAATGAAACTTGTTTAGATAATGGAGGTGAAATTGGAAATAATGGCGAGTGCTTTGTTATTAGTTTGGCTTTTTCGCTGCATTACCAGTTTGAAAATGGCAGTGCAGTTTGGCTAACTCCGACGTTGGGTTTTGTGCAGCGTAATGGATTAGAAATTGCGGGGTTTAATTTGGGTGGTTCGGTGCTTTTGTCGCGGAATTTAAGTTTAATTGCGGAGGCTGGGCTTAATTTTACGGAGGGGAATGCTTTAATAGGAAATGAGCGGGAAAATGTGATTCCTTGGAGTCTGGGTTTGCGCTGGGATGCGGGTTCATTTTTGGGGAGTTCACCGGCGCTGGGAAATCTTGGGCCGCAAGTTGAGGTGTATTTAACAAATCGGGTGGGGTATTCTGTTTTTCAAAGTTTGAGAGTGCGGGAAGATAATTCGCTTGGGGTTGGATTTGGGTTAGTCTGGCCGGTGCAATTTTAAAGTGCAGTGACCGGCCTCCTTCTGGCCGCTGAGTTTTGCAAAACATCAGGCGAGAAAAAAAATTTTTGTAAATTTCGGGAATTGTTTAAGGGGCTGTTGGTTTAAATGATAGTAGGGATAAAATGAGGAATGAAACCTGCTTAAAATGTTCAATTTTTTTGATAATTAACTGGAAATTTTTACTAAGTTACAGCCATGAAAATTAAACCGATTGTGTTAGCGACGCTAACTAGCTTATCTTTAGCCGCCAGTTTTCCGACTCGGACTTTTGCTCAACCGCTTTCGGGTTGTACAGCCCGACTGGTTTCTGAGGATCGAGACGCACAAATTAACGTGCGGGAAGGCCCAGGAAGACAATATCGTTCTCCTCACTATGGTGTGGTGGGGGATGAGGTGATTATTTTACAAGGAGGCAGCCGAGAAGGTTTTGCGATAGAAGAAGATAGAAACAGTATGCTTTGGGTAAAAGTTGAGTTTCCTAATAGTGGCGCTAGAGGTTGGGTTCGCCGGGATTTTGTGAGCCGGATTTCTTGTTAAAGTTGAGGACAATAACAAAGGGATTTATAAAAAAAAAGGCAGTTATTACAACATTAATAACTGCCTTTTTTTGTCTGTTTAGACTATTTGTGGCTGGTGGAGATCAATAAATCTTGTATTTGGCCGGCATCTTGTGAATAAAAAAAGCGAGATTTAGTTGCACTGGTTGGCTGCTTTTGGAGGGTTTTTGCTAAAAATAGCAATAAAGACACCCGCTAAAAACAGTGAAAGTGTGAGGCCGATTTTTAAAAAGGCTGTCATTTCTCCAGCCAAGGATTGATGATGAGTTGAGCGCATAAGTTTATCCTCTTTATTGTCGAGATTGCTGAAAGAGAATGAGCAATTTTTTCTGAGGTTTGACCGAGTGTTTTTCCAATGAGCTTTACAGTTGCTTTATATAATATACCGTTTTCTTCGGAAAATTTAGCTCATTGTCGGCTCACTTTTCCGATGCACTTGGTAGTTCAGTTTACGGCTCAGCATGGGCTTTACCGGATCAAAGGGGATAAATATTTAATTTTTTATATAAAATATATTTTTTCCTTGCTGCGGGCTAACTTTTTATTAAAACTTGTCTGCGCCTGTTCGTAAGGATTGCGTTCTATAAGAAGTCGGCTTTTTTAAAGTTTTGATAAAGATTATTCTGATTTATTCTTAAGTTTGTCTTTTGGTTTGCCACGAGACAGACTGTGGATTTTCCAGAAACCAAGGGTATAATAGACCCAGACGGTTGTTGAGAGTAAATCTCTCTCTAAGTTTCAAGAAAATAAAACTCAGCAGAAAGCTATGCTAGAAACCATACGTCCGAGAACTTTACGTTTAGAAGCTTCAACACACTGTCAGCTAAAATGTCCGGCTTGCGAAACCACGCAAGGTATTACGAAAGAAAAATTAGGCTCTGGCTTTTTAAAACTGGAAGACTTTAAAAAAATCGTTGATGAAAATCCCTGGATAGCGCATATAGAATTATCGAACTGGGGGGAAATTTTTTTAAATCCTGATATTATCGGCATTATGGAATATGCCTATGAAAAAAATGTGGCGCTGACTGCGAGCAATGGTGCTAACTTAAATACGGTAAAACCGGCAGTTTTGGAAGCAATTGTGAAATACAAGTTTCGCCACATCAATTGTTCGATTGATGGAGCCTCGCAAGAGATTTATCAAATGTACCGGGTGAATGGAAATTTTGATCGGGTGATTGAAAATGTGAAAACGATCAACCAGTATAAAAAAGAATACGGAACTGAATTTCCTTTTTTAAACTGGCAATTTGTGATTTTTGGCCACAATGAGCATGAATTAGAAACAGCGCAAGAAATGGCGCAAAGCTTGAATATGAAATTTAAACCCAAATTATCTTGGGATGAAAAAATATCGCCGGTAAAAAATGCTGAGTTGGTAAAACGAATCACCAAGTTAAATGCAGCCTCACGCAGTGAATATTACGAAAAAAACGAAACCGGCTATATGCAAAAACCAATTTGTGGTCAGCTTTGGACCGGCCCCCAAATCAACTGGGACGGACGGATTTTAGGCTGTTGCTTCAATCAATGGGGTGATTTTGGCAATGCTTTTGAATCGGGGCTTGAGTCGGGTTTAAATAATGAAAAAATTAACTATGCTCGACAAATGCTTTTAGGGAAAGCAGAACCACAAGAAGGAATTCCTTGCACGACTTGCGGACATTATAAAAGAATGCAAGAAAAGGAAAATTGGTTAAGTGAAAGCGAAGTTGGACAAACCAAGGCACCGTTTTATAAAAAATTGGCGTACCGTTTGGGATTGGGAAGATTGGCAATTTATATAACAAATCATTCACGTTTGGGAGAAAAGATATTTCTGAAATATTTTAATCCTCTGACAAGGTAAAGATTTAAACCTGGGAAAGGCTGTGAAGAAAATTTAGCCTTTCCCATCCAGTATGCCTATGTATAGGGAATTTTAGGATTTTCAGGCATGAGGCTTAACTGATAGCTGCTAAACTTTTTTCCGCTGTTTGATCACAATCTAGGACTTTGAGAGCGAAGTTTTCATTTGTCACCGGCATCTCAAAAGTTGAAAGATCATCGGCCTTTTTGTGCCTTACGGGTTTGCCTTCAACCCTGCGGATGATCTTACCTTTTTCTATTAAAGTGCCGGTGTTAGAAAAGCAATTTACCTCCTCTAAATCTAGCGTCCCCGCGCGGGTAATTTCTAAGGTTCCCGTATTGAAAAAAAAGCTTTCAATTTTGACATTACCTTGGAGATTCAATTGGGAAGTATTATATAAATCAAGCAGATTCATTTCTTCAATGCCGGCGCTAAAAAGTTGGGGTTTGTTGCCGTCAAAACGAAAAATCGGCGTTCCCTCAATTTTGCCTCCGGCTCTAATAAAATCGCCTTTAAAACTATAATAGCGAGTGTAATTGCTGTTAAACTTTAGCAAACCGCCTTTCAAAATTGTATTGCCCGACACTTCGCCACTATCCCAAATAACTTTACCTCCGGAAATCGTTAAATTTCCCTGAGTAGAAAAACAAGTTTTCAGAGTTCCATTTGCAATCGTCAGATCGCCGCCGCACAACAAACTTACCTCAAAAATTCCGCCTTGAATCAAGACATTTTCAGCAACTATTAAATCATTCCATCCAGAGAGACAGCCGATGTAATCAGCCGCAATTATCAAGCCTTTAATTTCGGCATGAATATCAACAACAACATTTTTTACGCAACTGCCATTAAAAATAACAAAATCTGTCGCTTCCGGTACACTTTGCCCTGACCAATTGAGAGAATTACTCCATTTCTGATCTCCACCTTTACCATTCCAATAGCGTGTTTTACCGCGTATCTCTCTAAAATTTGGCCCATCGACCACGGCTGGGACACTATTTTTTCCTGACATATTTTCATTGGACGGTTGAAAGCTGCTTAGCATTTTTCTGTTTCCTTCTGCACTCGTAGCTTTGGATAATTTAAACACACCCATCTTAAAAGATCAGGACAGGTATCACTTTAAAAGTTAGTTTTTTTTGGCCTTTTTGGTCGAGACTCCAAAAAACTTTTTACATTTTAAACCTAACTTCTACAATTTCAAAGACAAAGCTATACTGCTTTAAAGTTCCCTTCCTTGTATGATGCCCAAAACGTCAGCAATTTATAGCTCATCATCGGCTCAGTTTTTCGGCTCAGTTAGTGGCTCATTTAGCGGCTCATTGGATGTCAAAACCTGAGCTATTCATACTGCACTAACTTGATAAAGTATAAAAAAGTCATCATTTAGAAGCAACCGGCATAAAAATAAAAAATATAACCTCTTCCCAAGTCGTTCATTACCCGATATGGCCAACAGTTTAAAAGCAACCGTCCTCGCCGCCTCCCCAAAAGGGTTACAAATTGTTGACGAAGCCAGAAAAAAGAAAGGCTGGAAAAAAGCAGCCATTGCTTGGTGCCAAGCGGCTCATACCACTGAGGCGACTTTAAAGCGATTTTGGCGCAGTATTCCTATTCGCCAAGATTCATTTATTGGTATTTGTCAAGCGGTTGGGATTACAGACTGGAAACAAATTGCTGATAATTTACCCGAAATTGTTGCTCATAGCGATTGGGGAGAAGCACCCGACGTAACGGCATTTTATGGGCGCAATAAAGAACTTTTTGCCCTCAAAGAATGGGTGGGGAGAGAAAACTGCCGGTTGGTAGCAATTTTAGGCATGGGAGGTATTGGCAAAACTGCTCTTTCTATCAAAATTGCCCAGCAAGTTCAAAATCGTTTTGATTATGTTATCTGGCGCAGTTTGCATCAAGCAACTCCTTTAGAAGAATTATTAGCTGATTGGTTAGAATTTTTATCAGAAGGCAACGTTGCTGCCGGAAACTACGACATCAGCGAAAGCATTTCTCGCCTCATTGAATGCTTGCGGCGGTATCGTTGTTTACTTGTTTTAGATAATATTGAAGCAATTCTGAGCAGCGGAGATTTTGTCGGACATTATAGAAGCGGTTATAAAGGTTATGGCGAACTTTTTAAACGTATTGGAGAAACTCCTCATCAAAGCTGTTTGATGTTAACAAGCCGCGAAAAACTCCGAGAAATTGCTTTGCTGGAAGGCGAAACTCTGCCGGTGCGTTCCTATCAATTGGGAGGTTTAGGTGATGAAGCGCGAGAGATTTTAAAAGAAAAGCGTTTATCCCAAGAGGAAAAATGGGTAATTTTAATAAACATCTACCGAGGGAATCCTTTTATGTTGAAAATAGTTTCGGCTTTTATTCAAGAAGTTTTTGATGGCAAAGTAGGGGATTTTTTGAAACTTGGCACAACCCAAGTTACCCGCGACATCAGCGATTTTATTGAAGTCCAGTATGAGCGTATATCGGAATTGGAAAGGCAAATTCTTTTTCAGTTATCTCAGGAAAAAGAGCCGATTTCTTTAAGTGAATTGCAAGAAATGGTTGCTGTTTCGGCGATTGAGCTAACCAATGCTGTAGCTTCTTTAGTGGGCCGGTCATTGATTGAAAAAAGTGCAGGCCGGTTTACCTTACAGCCGGTGGTTATGGAATATGTTACCAGTTTAGAGGAATAAGTTTTTTAGCTGATTTTATCGTAATGAAAAATCCCTAAAGTGTTTATTCAAGAATCGAAAATTTGGGCAGCAAAAATCTAAAATTTAAAATGACTTAAGTGAGTTACTGTATTAATCCCAAATGTACCAATCGGCTGAATTTAGACAATCTGGCAAACTGCCAGACTTGCGGGAATTCCCTGCTTATAAATAATCGTTATCGGCTGCTTAAACCCCTGCGAGAATTAGATGAATTTTGCCCTACAGAAATTTTTGAAATAGAGGATCAAAATACCCGCAAAGTTTTAAAAATACTAAAACGCCCCAAATGGAGCGAAATGTTTCAAAGAGAAGCAAGAGTTTTGCAACAGTTAAAACATCCGGGGATTCCCCAAGTTGAAATTGACGGCTATTTTACTCTTAAAATTAGCCCAAAAGCAAAAGAATTACATTGCTTGGTGATGGAAAAAATCGAAGGATTAACCTTAGAGCAGTGGGTAGAAAAATATGGTAAAATACCCCAAAAAATCGCAGTAGATTGGTTGAAACAACTGGTTGAAATTCTCAAAGTTTTACACGAAAAAGACTTATTTCACCGCGATCTTAAACCTTCAAATTGCATGGTAAAACCCACAGGCCAATTAGTCTTAATAGACTTTGGTAGCGTCAGGGAAATCACCGGCACATACCTGGCAAAAGTAGGAACTGACCGCCAAATTACCGGCATTGTTTCCCCTGGCTACACCCCACCCGAACAAGCCACCGGCAAAGCCGTTCCCCAATCAGATTTTTTTGCTTTGGGGCGAACTTTTGTACATTTACTAACAGAAAAGCACCCGGTAGAATTATCAGAAAATCCCCAGACCGGCAAATTAATGTGGCACGAAGCAGCCCCCCAAGTTTCGGCGGAATTTGCTAATTTAATTGACAATTTAATGGCTACAATACCCGCAAAACGTCCTGCCAATGCTCAAGCCATTTTAGAACGTATAGAATTTATTAAAAATAATAAAATATCTTTCCTAAAAGCTCAGCGATGGCTGGCAAGAACCGGCCTATTATTTTTGGGATTTGCCGGTATTGCTGGCTTCAGCGACAGCGTAGCCAAATATTATTATAATCGCGGTTTAGAAAACCATATATCTCGGCAAACAGAACAAGCCGAAATTTATTACCGGCAAGCCTTAAAATTTAACCCAAATTATGCAGAAGTGCATAACGCATTAGGCTTTATTTGTCAAGATCGGCAAGACTTAACTTGTGCCCGTTTTGAATACGAAAAAGCTATTAGCCTCAACCCCAACTTAGCCATCGCCCACTTTAATTTAGCCACCACTTGTGAAGAACTTTTAGACAGGGAGTGCGCCCGCCAAGCTTACCAACAAGCAAGTAAAAATGGCTTAATTACTGCTGATAATAACCTCGCCCGTTTATATCTGCTTTCTGAAGATTATCAAAGTGCCGAAAGACTAATTTTGCAGGCATTAAAGCAAACTAAAGATAACCATATTAAATATTCGCTTCTCAAAAATTTAGGCTGGGCAAAACTCGGTCAAAAACGCTACATTGAAGCCCAGGGAACTTTAAAACAAGCAGTGCAACTCAACTCTCAGCAAGCAGGCGCATATTGCTTATTAGCGCAAGTTTTGGAAGCACAAAACCAACTTCAAACGGCAAAACAGCAATGGGGAAACTGTTTGAGATATGCTTCAATCTACAATCAAGATGAAGCAGCCTGGATTGACATGGCCAGAGAACGCTTGAACTCGGCAAGAGAGGAAAAATGAAACGCACATTTTCACTGGCAATTTATCTTAGTTTGATATTATGTACTGTCACCCACAGCAGCCGGCCCAATCCGGTTATAGCACAACCTATAAAACCGGCATTCTCTGCCACTGGAGGCTTACAACTCATCGAAGTCAGCGGGGAAGTTTTTCTGCATCGTGTTGGCGAAGAAAGCATCAGACGCCTTAACCTCAACAGCGAAATTTTGCCAGGAGATTTATTAATTGTGAGAAGAGGTGCTAAAGCAACGATCCGCTGCCCCAACGGGCAAAAATGGCCTTTACCAGAAGGCGTTTCTGGCGCTATTAACGGCTGTCGAATGGGTTCCACCGGCGATCCCCGCCTTCCAGTACCCCGCACCCTTGTGAGCGAAAATAACCCCTTTATTATCAGCCCCCGACAAACCGCCTTACTCAACGACCGGCTGGTTTTGCGGTGGAATCCAGTGGCTGGGGTGAAGACTTATACAGTTAAACTGCGTGATAGTGCCGGTCTGAAATGGGAAACTGAAGTGAGCGAAAATCAAATTATATATAATGGCTCTCCATTACAGCCCGGAGAAAGATATACTCTAAGTGTGCGAGCAGAGAGCCCCACCACCTCCGAAAACGAATCGACAATTTTTTGGCTATTGGACGAAAAAACCGACCAAGCTGTGCGAGAAAAAATTGCAGCCGTTGACCGGCAGGCATTACCAAGCGACGCAAAAGCCTTAGCAAAAGCCAATATTTACAGCAAATACCGACTGTTTGCCGCCGCCATTGAAGTTCTCGAAACCTCAGCAGCCGGTGGAAACTCAACCGCCTCTTTTTCCCAAATGTTGAGCGCGCTTTATGAACAAGTAGGCTTAAATAGCGGATTTGTTGCTCGCAGATAGGATTTTTGATATTTAATTTTTGATGGGTGCATATTAGATTTTGGATTTTAAATTTGAGATGCGTTAATTCCTTAATTTTGGATTTTAAAAGCCTCTCCCCCATTAGGTTGTAGCGTTTTGCTCTCTCTGTTTTTGCACAGAAAATGCTATCAATAGCATTGAAAGGTCGTTGTAATACCGCTTAATGAAGTCCCAATCTCCCCTCCTCCGCTCACTTTTGACTATCTTTTGGCTGATTTTTTTGAGTAATTCTCACACTTTAAAAACGGCGGCCACCCCCCTCTCATTTACTAAAAGTGAGAAAAAAAGTCAAATACCGATAACAATTGCTAAAAACAATTATTTTCAAATCAGCCAAACAACGGCCAACCAACTGCCCTCTATCAAGGCAGAAACATCAGCTATCTTCTTATTTCCAAATTCCCCATTAATTACCGAAAAATTTAACACAAAAAATAACCATTTATTAAACCCAAACTTCAGCCCCTCAAACCCCCATAACTCCACTCAAAAGCCCCCCCAGACTGAATTAAACGAAAATTATCAAGCCGATGCCGGTGAACCCCCCAGCCTGCGTTTTGCCCCCCAATCAAAACAAAATTTTGCCCCAAGCATTTCCGTTTCCATGCCCTTTGCAAATGGCTTTTCTTGGGGGAATGCCGGCATCGGTTTAGGCTTACAATCTCGCACCCGCTATACCAACAGCCCCGACGGAGGTTTAGGCATTGGCATAGGTTTAGGAAACCCACAAACCCACCTTGGTTTTGATGTCGTCGCCTCAATTTTAGATTTGTCAGATTTTGGCAGTCGCGGCTCATTAAGCTTTAAAATCCACCGAAATTTCGACAATGATTTAGCCATAGCCGTTGGCTTACAAAATGCAATTATTTGGGGTTATACCGATGCCGGCACCAGTGTTTATGGAGTCGTTACAAAAACCTTTCGCACCTCAGCAAATACCAGTGATTTTTTAAGTTCCATCGTTGTTTCTGCCGGCCTCGGTGGCGGACAATTTCGACCAGAATCCGACATAAATAATAATATAGAATCAGTCGGCGTTTTTGGTTCCGTTGCCCTGCGCGTAGTTGAACCCCTCAACGCTATTGCCGAATGGACAGGGCAAGATTTAACCTTGGGATTATCTTACGTTCCCTTTGCCAACACACCTTTAATCATTACCGGCGGCGTAACCGATCTCACCGGCAATGCAGGAGATGGTAGCCGATACCTTTTAAGACTTGGTTATTTATTTACTTTTTAACTTCTATGAATTCCCTCAAAACCTTCTTCAAACTAGCTTTAATTACCTGTTTTATTATCCTGATCATTCATCCTTTATCCGCAACCACCCCTCGTTTCCAAGCCCCACCAAAAAATAGCCATATCGAAACTATTTCTCCAATAAGAAATACCTCTTTTTACCCCAAAAAAGTAAAAAATGAGCCTCCGTCTCCAACCAAAACAGAACTGTTAATTAGCCAAAATGGCAATATGTCTGATGGCACCGGCCCAACCTTAACAGAAAGTGGTATTTTGCCTTCAGAACCCGGTCAAAATATCTCCCGTGCAGATTTTGAAACCAGTATTCAAACCGCCGCATCAATTGACGCCGCCTTACAACTTTTTGAGCAATACCAATCAGCCGAATTTGGGCAATATTTCAATAAACGCTTAATTGGTAAAACCCCAACAATCAGCCAAATTAGGCAAATTTTGTGTCAACTGGGGCGAGTCACCGGCACAAAGCCGGCCTTAATTTATGTCGGATCTTTCTCCGAAGAATTGCGAATTTTATATGTTGTACCAACACAGACAAATAATTGCAGCCTTAACAAAGAAGAAAAAGAAAAAGCCGGAGAAAAAATCATTACTTTAACCAATAAAAACCAAATCAAAGAAATTGTAAGCACTTGGCGAGAAGAAATTTCCCTTGCTCCCCTCAGTCAGAATTACGGTTCCTTAGAATCATCTCAAAAAGTCTATAATTTGATAATTAAGCCCCTAGAAAGTATTTTTCAAAACAACCAAATCGACACCTTAGTATTTACAATGGATGCCGGTTTGCGGTCAATTCCTTTAGCCGCCTTACATGATGGCAAACAGTTTTTGATCCAAAAATATAGCCTCGCTTTAATTCCCAGTTTTGGCTTAACGGACACAAGATATATAGATGTCCGAAACTTACCAATTTTAGCAATGGGAGCCTCAGAATTTGAAGATGCCATTTCATTACCCGCCGTGCCGGTGGAACTGGCAAAAATTTTAACACCCCCCTGGAGAGGAATCGCCTTATTGAATGAAGATTTTACCTTAGAAAAATTAAGAGAAGTTTATCAAAAACAGCGGTTTCGGATTCTTCATTTAGCCACCCATGGTAAATTTGTCCCAGGCGATGTTAGTCAATCTTTTATTCAGCTTAGAAATGAAAAATTGCGTTTAGATCAAGTTGGAGAAGTTGCCGAAGAGTTAAAATGGCCGGCACCGCCGCCGGTGGAAATGTTAGTATTAAGCGCTTGTGAAACCGCATTAGGAGATCAACCAGAATTAGGATTTGCCGGTTTAGCAGTTCAGGCCGGTGTAAAATCCGCTGTAGCGAGTTTATGGCAAGTTGATGATGTCGCCACCTTAGCATTAATGAGCGAATTTTATGGGCAATTAAGCAAAACTCCCCTAAAAAGTCAAGCCTTAAGACAAACACAACTCGCCATGCTGCAAGGGAAAGTTCGCATAGAAAATAACCAGTTATTCTTATCAGAAGGAAAGCCGGTAAATTTACCCCCCAATGTAGCCGGTACCGAAAAACTCGACTTTTCTCACCCCCATTATTGGGCTGGGTTTACCCTGATTGGGAATTGGAATTAAGTTTTTTATAAAACCATTGATTAGCAAGCCAAAAACAAAACCCCCAGAAGGGGGTTTTAATTGTATAGCAGCCGGTTGAAATCCATCGCCACTAAACCGGCCAATTACAAAACTAAGACATCACCCAATTAACCAAAGTCCGAACCCCATAACCCGTAGCCCCTGGCGGATTATAACCACTCTCCTTATCAGACCAAACCGGCCCCGCAATATCCAAATGAGCCCAAGTAGTTTTATCCACAAACTGCTTCAAAAACATCGCCGCCGAAATCGAACCACCCGGACGCGGGCCCGTATTCTTCATATCAGCAACAACCGACTTCATCCCCTCAAAATACTTTTCCTCCAAAGGCATTTGCCACACCTTTTCACCAGCCACTTCCGCCGCAGATTTCAACTCACCGGCCAACTTTTCATCAGGGCTCCATAAACCCGAATAATCATCACCCAAAGCAATCACACAAGCACCCGTCAAAGTAGCCAAATCCACCATCGCATCAAGCCCCAACTTATCAGCAAAAACCAAAGCATCCGCCAAAGTAAGCCGGCCTTCCGCATCCGTATTATTTACCTCAATCGTCTTCCCATTAGAAGCCGTCAAAATATCACCAGGGTGCATCGCCTTTCCACTAATCATATTTTCCGTCACAGCCGAAATAAAATGAACTTCCACATCCGGCTTCAACAAACCAATCGCCTTAGCCGCCCCAAGAGTAGCACCGGCACCCCCCATATCCACCTTCATCATCTCCACACCAGAACCAGCCCCCTTAATATTCAAACCCCCAGAATCAAAAGTTAAACCCTTACCAATAATCCCCAACTTCCGGCGAGGCTCACCTTCAGGCTTATAAGTCAAATGAATAAACTTCGGAGGCAAATCAGACGCCAAAGCCACCCCCAAAAACGCCCCCATCCCAAGTTTTTCGCAGTCTTCTTTCTCCAAAATTTCCAACTCTAAACCATGTTCCGCAGCAATAGCCTGCGCCGTTTCCGCCATCGTAATTGGCGTACAAGCATTCGCCGGCGCCGCCACCAACTGACGAGCCAAAAACACCCCCGCACACACATTGCGGGCACGACTAATCGCCGCCTCACTTCCCGCCAGACCCAGCAAATCAACTGACTCCAGCCGTGAACCCTTATCCTCAGATTCAGATTTAAACCGATTATCTTGATACAAACTCAGTTCGACACCTTCAACAATAGCCGCCGCCGTCTGGTCAGCAGAATCTTGAAAAACCGGCAAACTCAGCGCCAAAGACTTACTTTTTTCCTTTTTCGCCAACTTTGCCATAGTAGCCGCCGCCCGCCGCAAAGTCTCCAACTTCAAAGACTCAGGCTTCCCCAGCCCCACCAAAATCACCTTACGGATAGAGCTACCCTTGGGAGTCCGCGTCACCGCCGAACTGCCTTCCTTGCCCTTAAATTCTGCATCCGCAATCAAATCGCTAACAGAACCGGCCAACTTTTCATCGAGTTGGGCCATTGGGCCGGTTAACTCCACAGCATCCTCAAACAAACCAATACCCACAGCATCGCCTGACCAATCCAAGGCGCTGATTTCAGTCGCTCGAAATTCCATCACTTCGTTTTACTCACTCAACACTTTTTTACATTCTCACAGATCAAACGGCACAGAATAACTTGTTCGATGCAGATATAGCCGTTTTCAGTTGTATGAATTAGAGTCCTTATGCTCTAAAAAGCCAGTGCGCGATAAAATTAGCGCCTCATTATTCTCTTTCTCTGGCTCTCGCTGACAACGAAAAAGCAGAGCCTACCATACTCCATTTGGGATCGCCACCGCTCCCCACCCTATCAGCAGATAAAATTTCCCCACACTCCTCCTATAAATGGCCATTTTTTACATTTTGCAGCCATTGTCATAGAGAAAGACGCTTGAAAAGTTGGTTATTGGTTTGCCAAGCAGAAATTCTTTAATTTCCTCGCTTTTTTTAAAACTTTCACCCCAGCTTTGTCTCCCCAAAAAGTATTTATACTCAATTGTCACCCAACTAAAACCTATGACAAACTTCGAGATAAATAAGGCGATGGCTCTTCCCCCTCGATTCCAGAACAGTTAAGATGTCAGCATTCAACCCGAACTCTTTAAAAACAGAGGATTATTATGAAGGATCAAAGATAAACCTGACTAAAGCCAAAATTTCAGCCCCAAAGCTCTTGACAAAGAGCAGCAATTACTCAACGACTCAACCCTAAATAGAAAACCGAAACATATTCAAGGCGAAAACCACCCATGTTCAAGAAGCGACGCAAACCAAATCTTCTACTGGCAATTGGTACCGGCATCGGTGTTTTGTGCATCGGGGTAGGCTTGCCGGTGATGTACCAAAACGGCTTTTTTAATTCCACAGAGAAAAAACTCGCCCTCGTAGACACCCATAACAAAGATTCAAAAGTTTTGCCCCTCTTGCAGTTATCACGCGAACAACGAGCCAGCGAGTTAGAAAATCTGGCTCAAAACGACAAAACGATAGATCGTAGCCGTGCACGTTATTTGCTTGCCACAGACCTCCTTGAGGAAAAGCAAGGAGCCAAAGCCCTCAAATGGCTGGAAAACCTCGAAAAAGACTACGGATTGCTCAGCGGCCACATTGCCCTTAAACGCGCTCAAGCATTAGAACTTACAGGAGATAACAACAAAGCCATTCAAGCTTGGCAGGACGTCCTCAAACACCACAGCAAAGAGCCAGTAGCCGCAGAAGCCCTTTATGTTCTTGGCCAACAACAATCAAAATACTGGGATCAAGCCCTCAAAGACTTTCCCGCTCATCCCAAAACCGTTGAAATTGCCATGCAGCGACTGCAAAAAAATCCCAATCAACGAGATTTAATGATCAAAGTTGCTCAATATGGCCACTATCACCCCGGTATTATTTCTGTCCTCGACCGATTAGTAAAAAAATTTGAAACAGACTTAACCCCTGAAGAATGGGAAATCATCGCATTTGCCTATTGGGAAAAACAAATTTATGGAAAAGCCGGTGCAGCCTATAGCAACGCCCCTCGCACGCCCCGCAATGCCTATCGGGCCGCTAGGGGCTTACAATTAGGAGATAAAACAGATTTAGCTCGCATTGAGTATAAAAAACTCCTCAAAGAATTTCCCGAAGCTCCCGAAACCGGCCTAGGTTTATTACGTTTGGAAAAAATGGTCGATCCCAAAGAAGCAATGGCCTATCTTGACCAAATAATCGCCCAATTTCCAGATAAAGCCGCCGAAGCCTTGCTCCATAAATCCAAACTCCACGAAGAATTAAAAAATGGCAAAGCTGCTTCAGAAACTCGTCAAATATTATTAAATCAATATAGTAATTCTGATGCTGCCGCAGAACTGCGCTGGACACTCGCCAAGCAACGCGCCAACGCCAAGGATATTAAAACTGCTTGGGAGTATGCCCAAGCCATTACCAAAGAAAATCCTAACAGCGAACTCGCTCCTGAAGCAGCTTTTTGGGTAGGCAAATGGGCAAAAAGTTTAGGCCGCGACACCGAATCTAAAAAAGCCTTTGAATATTTGCTCGCCCAGTATCCAGAAACTTATTTTGCTTGGCGGGCTGCTGTTTTTTTAGGGTGGAACGTGGGAGATTTTACCACAGTTCGGCAGAAGTTACCAGAGGTTACTTACCCCCAATTTCGCCCCTCTTTACCCGCCGGCTCGGATACTTTAAAAGAATTATATAACTTAGGTCAAGATCAAGATGCTTGGAAGCTCTGGCAATTAGAATACACCAACCCCACAGATCCAACGGTGGCCCAACAATTTACAGATGGTTTAATGCGTTTAGGCGTAGGAGATAATCTGGATGGCATTTTTATGATTTACAGTTTAAAAAATCGGGAAAAACCCGAAGAACAAAGCCAATATCAAACGCTCAAAGCTTCCTCGGCTTACTGGCAGTCCTTATATCCTTTCCCTTATTTGGATATTATTGTGCCTTGGGCAAAAAAACGGCAGCTAAATCCTCTTTTGGTCACATCTTTAATCCGCCAAGAATCGCGCTTTATGCCTAAAATTAAATCGGGAGTCGGGGCCGTTGGTTTAATGCAGGTAATGCCCGAAACAGCCGCAGAAGTCGCAAGGAGTGTAGGGTTAAAGCAATATAAGCTTGAGAATCCTGAAGATAATGTCCAATTAGGTACGGCTTATTTAGACTACACCCACAGAGAGTATAATAATAATTCCCTGTTGGCAGTGGCGAGTTATAATGCCGGCCCTGGTAATGTCTCGGATTGGGTGGCAAAATACGGATTCAGCGATCCTGATGCTTTTGTCGAAAAGATTCCGTTTAATGAAACTAAAGATTATGTTAAAAAGGTGTTTGAAAATTACTGGAATTATTTGCGATTGTATAATCCGGAAATAGGCCAGCGGTTGCAAGCCCATGCAGCAAGTTTAAAAACCGCTTCCCGGCAGTAATTCGATGGGCCGGCTTGAAACCTAATTAAAGCACTCGCCCAAAACCAATATCAGCAAAATTACGGAGGAATTAACAGCTTTTTTAATTTTAAAATACTCTGTATTCCTCTCGCTAGGCTTTTTATGACGACAGATGCTCCAGGGTGCGCCAATCTAACCAAAACACTAGCCGAGTTAAGTGCCAAATGCGAAACTGGCAAATTAACTCTCTTGGGAAATGACCGGCAATGGCATCTCTACTTTATTTTGGGCCGGCTTGTTCACGCCACCGGCGGCGATCACCGCGTTAGGCGTTGGTACCGAGCTACTAAGCAATGTTGTCCCGATTTTACGGCAGATTTTAGCCAAATTTCTGGCTCTAATCTTTGGGAGTATCAATTGTTACAAAAAGGCATCAGTCAAGCTAAACTTAGCCTCTATCAAGCAAAGGCTGTAATTGGGTCGATTTTAAGAGAAGTTTTTTTTACAATTCTCGCTGAAGATAATTTTACCTGCCAATGGTCAGCATCTTTTCGGCAGCCAACGGCTCAAAAACTCCCTAGTTTGCCTTTGTCTTGTAAAGAAGTAGAGCAAGTTCTCCAAAAAACTAAAATATTGTGGCAGCAATGGCAAGAAATGGGTTTGAGTCATCTTGCCCCAGATCAAGCCCCCATTTTATTAAGAAACAGTGGTTTACTTAATAATCCAAGTACCCCGCAAACTATCCTCAGTCTCAGCCAACTTTTTAACGGTCAAAATACTCTCTGGGATCTGGCACTCCGCAAAAAGCAATCGGTGACTGTTCTCACCCGAACTCTACATTATTTCGTAGGCCAAGGTATTATTGAAGTCCGCACTGTTCCTGATCTTGCCTCCCCAATGGAACAGCTACGCTTGGTTGAAAATGCCTGCAAGACACCCAAACCTTTGATAGCCTGCATTGATGACAGCCCAGTGGTTTGCGCTTCCTTAGAGGCGATCTTAGTGCCCGCCGGCTATCGAGTCCTAAAAATTCAAGACCCTCTGCGCCAAATGTCTAATATGGTGGAGCAAGAGCCGGCTTTAATTTTTATGGATTTGATTATGCCCGATCCCACCGGCTATGCACTTTGCTCTTTTCTCCGCAAAACTTCTGTGTTTCGGAACACTCCCATCGTCATCCTCACCGGCTATGATGGCATGGTCGAGCGTGCCCGCACAAAGTTTACCGGCGCAACAGATTTTCTCTCCAAACCTCCAGAACCGAAAAAAGTTCTCGCCGTTGTCCAAAAGCATCTCAAAGCTAACTCAGCTTCTCCTCTCCCCTTCACCGGAAGAGTCGCCCTCGCTTGAAAAATCTGTGAGGTTTTATTTTAAATTTGCACGCTCTTTTTAAGAACGCTTATCTTAGCCTACTAGAGAGAATCAATATTTAAAGCCACGAGTTTCCCTCTCTAAATTGAGAATTTAAAATATAATATTTTTTGGAATCGGTCTGGACGCATCGCCCTTGGCAACTGCAACCGATGCTCACCGGCCCTCACTCTAAAGATGAAGCCGGTGTAAATTGGCTGTCGAGTCGGGGATGCCGGTGTTGTAGTCTGGAAGAAATCAGAGTCTCACAGTTTGTGTAGTTATGGACACTCCTCTTCCAATTTTGTATCTGTTGATATTGCTCGTTTTGCTCTCCGGGGCTGCTTGGTTCATTTTTCGGCAAATCTTTAAAACTCGCAAAGTAGAAAGCACCCTGTCTCGCTTGCAAAAAAAACTTAGAGACGAAAAAGGCACATCTCAAGAATATTATGAGTTGGGCTGTATCTATTTAGATAAGAAATTATTCTCCCAAGCAGTGGTAATCTTGCAAAAGGCTCTCAAAGCCCCAGACTTAGAAGGTGAGGAAAATATTGCCCTTGTTTACAATGCTTTAGGTTATGCCTATGCTGCACAAGAACAGTATGATTTAGCCATCCGTCAATACAAGGAAGCCTTGAAAAACAAGCCTCAGTATGTTACGGCTTTGAATAATTTAGGTTTTGCTTACGAACGCAAAAAATTAATGGCACCTGCCTTGGAATGTTACGAAGAAGTGTTGTTATCGGAACCCGACAACCCTACTGCTAAAAAACGCGCTCAGTCTTTACGCCGCCAAGTGGTTCCGTCAACTTAAAATAACCCAGGGGTGGGTTTTTTTCACCCCTGATATTTGTCTGATTTAGTTATTTAAAAACTGCCGAAACTCGGCACAAAACACGGCAATTTTGCCTTTTTATCTCCTATGCCTGAAAATAATTCACCCAAACCAGCCCAAAAACTTAGCCCCGAAAAGTACGCCCGCCTTAAGGCTGAAGCCGCCGCCCCCTATCGAGGATTACGAAAATTTATTTATGTTAGCTTTGCTGCGTCTGGGTTTATCGGTGCTGTGGTATTTTTGGCTCAGTTAGCAGCCGGTCGAGACGTTGCCACAGCGTTACCCAACTTTGCCCTCCAAGTGGGAGTCGTGGCGGCGATGGTTTGGCTGTTTCGCATCGACCGGCCCAAAGAAGGCCAAAATTCTAACTCAAAACGGTCATAAAACTTTACCAAAAAATTGCGTTTAAAGCCCCGCCCTTCGACAAAACGTCGGCGTGAGCGATGATTCGGAAATCAGCCTTGAAACAATTAAAAACTAAGGTGTACCCCACCTAATCTCAAGTTTTTGGGGAGATTCTCCTCTGCTCAGATGGGGAAACAAATGTCAGGAAAAGAGATCAACGAAAGAGGCAACCTCAACATTGATGTTAAGAATCTCCGTGCGTTCACGCCGTTGAGTATGTCAAAATCTTGATAATCCGCAAAGAAAATAAAGAAATTATTAGGAAAGTCAAGATTTAGTGATGACGCTGCCATAATAAGAATATAAGCTTTCAAATGGGGTCAGCCGATATAAAGACCCTAACTTTAAAAATCTGCCATAAATTCAAAGCGCCAACTTCTACCGATAAGAAGATTGGCGCTTTTAAAATTTCTACAAAATAGGGTTGACAAATCAGCTTTCTTGTGCTAAGGTGCTATCCGAATTGAAGTAAAAAAAGGGAATGGGGATTTAATAAGCTAAAGTTTCCAAGGTTTCGCGCAGGTAGCGGCGGACTTGGCAATCTAAGCCAATCTCGCAGAGATCGTCATCAAACTTATGTTCATTTTGCCAGCGCTGAAACCCAGAACTCAAGGCAATGGCTTGTTTAAGGCCGGCCCAAATGTTATCATCGCTCGTAGATAAACTTGATGGTAGTGTGGCATCAGGCAACAGGTCAAAGGAAGATTTGGCCATAAACATCTCACTGATTGAAAAAAAAGCAGACACTTTGAGGATAGCCACAAAGCACCCTCGCCATGACCACCGGCAACAAAAGTCTGAGGAGGTCATATATAGGCATTTAATATATTGTACTCACTAAAGTTTTTTAGTGCTGAAAGTTACCAGCAATTTTATATTTTTTTAGGGGTTGGAAGCATTGGTTTTTGGCGGGTTCAGCATAAGTTTTTGCATAGTGCTTATTTCGGCTCAAAACCAAAAGCGATCTCAAGAAAAACTATCTTTATTTTTTTAAAAAACAGTAGCCTTTGATACTAATTTCCAAAAAATTTTGTATTTTCTCAGTTTCAGGAAGAGTGCGGTGTTTGAGGAGGAGTAGGCGGCGCTTCTTGTGGCTGAGGAGTTGCCGGTACAGCAGTGAAGTTGCTTGTCAGAGGGGGTAAAACGCGCCCCAGTTGCCAGCCAAAAATTGTAAAATCGCGGCGAATCATATCTGCTGGATAGGTTTCAGTAGTTGCAAAAGCAGCCTCATTAGTCAACATTAAAATTGCCACACTTACCGGCAACAGCAAAAACAAATTACAGCCCAAAAAAGCCAGCGCCGCCACCAGTAATCCCAGCAAGCGGACTTGCGGTAAGGGGGTAGTCAAAGCAGCCACCGGTGCCCATTGGTAGAGGAACCACAGAGGCACAAGCAGGAGAGCCGCCGCAACCACAGCCGCGATGCGCTGAACGTTAGTTTTAAGCAAAGTTAATAAACGAAGCTGATCCGCGCTCAGGCGATCAGGGTTAGTCGCCACAAACAAAGCAGCAAAAATATAAAAAGGACGCCACAACTGCATTGCCAAAACCGGCCCAGTGCCAAGCAGCCCAACGAGCAGCACCTCTAAAAAAGGAGGCAACAAAGGTGTGCCGGCGGCCAGCCCAAACAAACAGAAAAGCACACACAGAGGAAGTGCGAAAAAGCCGGCCAAATGAATCCACAAAAACGGTTCAGTCCAAAAAGAACGCATTTGAAAGAATGGGGAATAGGGAATGGGGAGTTAAGAGTTGGGAGTTGGGAATTGTAGGGGCGGGTTCTTCAAAGATGTTAGTTAGCCGCCTAGATATCGATGAATCGGCCCCTACAAGGGTTTTAAATCCTAATCCCTCAATCGCCAACGCCTTAATTAGGTGAAAGGGTGCGGCGTTTCGTCACCATGCGGAAGGCTTCAATAATGTCACCTTCAGCCCATGTCTGGAACTTATCAAGGCTAATACCGCATTCAAAGCCGGCATTGACTTCCTTAACATCCTCTTTCATCCGCCGTAGCGAGTCGAGGACACCTTCATAAATGACATTGCCATTGCGGCGTACCCGCACCTTACAGTTACGGATAATTTTGCCAGAAAGGACATAGCAACCGGCCACAGCGCCCTTACTGATCGGGAAGACGGCCCGGACTTCCACAGTCCCCAGCCCTTCTTCGACCAATTCCGGCTCAAGTAAACCTTCCATAGCCCCTTGGATGTCATCCAAGAGGTTATAGATAATGTTGTAATCGCGGACATCCACACCTAGCGCATCAGCGGCTTGACGGGCGCCAGAGGCAAAGGTGGTGCTAAAGCCAACAATCACAGCGCCAGAAGCCGCCGCCAGATCCACGTCGGTTTCTGTAATTTCGCCTGGGGCAGAAAGCAGAACGCGGACTTGGACTTCGTTTTGGGGTAACTGTTGCAGTGAACCCAAAATTGCCTCCACCGAGCCTTGGACATCAGCTTTAAGGATAAGATTAAGTTCCTTAAGCTGGCCTTCTTTGGCTTGTTGGGAAAGGGCGCTGAGGCTGACACGCCGAGAGGACATGGCTTGCTGCAAGCGTGATTGACGGTTTTCGTCAAAGCGGGCATCCGCAACAGCACGGGCTTCTCTTTCGTTTTGGAAGACCTCAAACTCATCACCGGCGGCGGGCACTTCACCGAGGCCAAGAACTTCCACTGCAAAAGAGGGGGAAGCGGCTTCAACGCGGCTGCCAGCATCATCAATCATGGCCCGGACTTTACCCATTGTCGAACCGGCCACCAAGATATCGCCGACGCGGAGGGTGCCGTTTTGCACCAGCAGTGTTGCCACCGGCCCGCGAGCCTTATCAAGGTGAGCTTCAATAACGGTGCCTTTAGCGGCGCGGTCTGGGTTAGCTTGAAGTTCTTGGACTTCTGCCACCAAGAGAATCATTTCTAAGAGGGTGTCGAGGTTTTCGCCTCTAATAGCGCTGACCGGCACCATAATCGTATCGCCGCCCCATTCTTCAGCGAGCAGGCCATACTCGGTAAGTTCTTGCTTAACGCGGTCGGGGGAAGCACCTTCTTTATCAATTTTGTTGATTGCCACGACGATAGGCACTTCGGCTGCTTTAGCGTGACCGATAGCTTCAATGGTTTGGGGGCGAACGCCGTCATCAGCGGCCACCACCAAAATTGCGATATCCGTGACTCGTGCGCCTCGCGCCCGCATAGCCGTAAAGGCTTCGTGACCGGGGGTATCAAGGAATACAACTTGTTGGGTTCTTCCGTTGTGTTCGACATCGACGTGGTAGGCGCCGATATGCTGGGTGATCCCACCGGCTTCTCCGGCGGCGACTTTTGTTTTGCGGATCGTATCGAGCAGGGTGGTTTTGCCGTGATCGACGTGGCCCATGACCGTGACCACCGGCGGACGGAGGTGGAGATTTTTTTCTTCAGCCCCTACCATTTGGGTAGACTTGCGGGCTTCTGACTCTTCGATACCGGTTTCTACTTCGGTGCCTAATTCTTGGGCCACAACCGTAGCAGTTTCCTGGTCTAAAGTTTGGGTGACGTTGACCGCCATGCCTTTGAAGAACAGGGTTTTAACGATTTCGGTTTCTGCGACTCCCAGAAGGTTCGCCAATTCTCTAACGTTGATACTGCCGCTGAGAACAATTTTTTCTGGACGTTGGGGCTTGCCTTGTTGCTCTCTGCCTTTTTGGCGGTTGTTTTTATTGCTAGAAGCTTCTCCGACTGCCGCTGCTTTTTTGGCTTTGCTGGGGGCGGCTGCCGTTGAAATTGCCGGTTTTGCTCGCATCGGTGCTTTTTGTTTGGCCGGTCTAGCGATAGAAAGGCTTACTTGGACGGTTTCTGGCAAATCTTCCAAGTCGCCATCAAGGTCATCGTCATCTTCTTCGATGGGTTTGGTACGCCGTTTTGCTTTTGTACCGGCCTTACCTTTATCAGAAAAATCTTCTACTACTTCTTCTTCGGCCTCGCGTTTTTTGCCTTTCTTCGGTTGTCGCGGCGGATTTGGCCGTACCAATAAGGCGACTTCGCCATCTGTGCCTTCGCCCTCTTCTGAACCTTCAGATCCTTTGGGTTTTTGGTCTAATTCTCCGCCTGGAGCGTTTGGCCGAATTAGCTGCGGTCTGGGCAAGATTGCTTCGCCTGGGGTGCTTGCGCCTCCTGCCGAACTCCTCGACCGGGTTGGTGCGCCCGTGCTGCTCGGACGAACGGCTATGCGTTTTGGCTTGTCTGCGTTAGCACCAACACCCACCGCCGGAGCCGGCGCTGCTGCTGCTGGCTGTTGGCTTGTTTGTTCTGCTATTTCGAGTTCCGCTACTTCTTCTGGGCTTCCAGGTTTTTGACGCTGCTTGAGTACCGGCCTTACTCCCGTTGATCCCGGATCTTTTGAGTTATTCGGTCTTACGGGTGGCGTTGTCAGTTTGGGGCGTTCTTGCCCTCCGCCCTCCCGCGTTTGCCTGGCTGTTCTTCCCTGTGAAGTTGCTTCTGGGGGTGAAGAAGTTTTTTTTGCTTCGGGAGGGCTAAAGTTGTCGCCTCCGCTTGCAGTTTCAGCGAACTCTTCTGGGGCCGACATGGCCTCTGTTGGCTCCCCGGTGGGAGTCTGAGTTGCTTCCTCGCTTTGGTCTTGTCTTGAGGGCCGGTTCAGCATTTTCGGCTTTTCTGGTTGCTGTACCCGTTGTGAGGTGGATGCTGTAGGGGAAACTAATACTTGAGAAGAGTTCGATCCGCTTTCTGTTCTCGTTGTTTGTTCTATTGTCATAGTTGGCGCGGTTTGGGCTGGGCGCGGGCTGTGGGTGCGGATCTCCAAAATTTCTTGTTTTTTGCGTTCGCTAGGGCGTTCAGCGGATGTTTCTGCGTGATGCTCTGAGCGAGGCTTGTTTGGCTGTCTAGCTGCCGCCGGCTTGTTGAAGTCGGCGTGAGGGTGAGGGACTGGGTGTTTCTCTGCGTGAGCCCGTATCCGCTCCGCCTCCGCTTCTGTAATTGTACTGCTATGGCTTTTAAATGCTATGTTCAAGTGTTCGCAAAATGCCAAGATGTCTTTGTTATCCAAATTCAATTCCCGTGATAAATCGTAAATTCTAACTTTGCCGTTGTTCATCCACTTCTCCCTCAAACAATCCAACCGATTTTCAAGGCAGGTGACCTACTGCCGAAAAGCGACTGCCAGAACCATTGTTCTGTGAGTTTAACTTCCCAATAAACTAGAGCGCATCGATAGCGCTATTTGGATGCTTGGAAAGTTAAGAACTGCACTTGGCAGTTTGCTTGAGGCTTGCATCCCCCACAAGCTGGCCACGACTGTCCCTTTTGAGACACTTTGCGACTTTCCTAATCTAATCTTGCACAAATCTTTTCGGATCTGGGGGCAGATATTAATTAAATCGTGATTAGGGGTCTGTGTCTGCTGATTCAAGGGTAGCGTATCGCGATGCCCGCTTATGGCCCTTTTAGGGGCTGTTATTTGCTCAGCACAGGTGGGGGACTTGCAGATCCCTGAATTTCAGGCTCCTGCTTGGCGGACAAACGCTGCGATAAGCTTTGGTAAATTTCGCTTGGGACGTTTGCTTTGAGCGTTCTTCCCAGTCGATTTTTCTTTTGAGCGGCTTGGAGGCAACTCAAAAGCGGGCAAAGATAGGCTGAACGCCCCTCGCCCTGGTCTAATTGTACCTGATGGGAAGGATAGACTCGGACAATTCGCCAGAATTCTTTTTTATCGGCAATTCGCCGGCAGCTTACACAACAGCGCAGGTTTGGTTTCATCCGCTCGGATTTTTTTTGTTAGCTTTTTTTACAAAAGCTCTTTGGTTGCTAAGATCCCTTTGCCGGCGCTGTCTTGGCTGCTTGTTACTGTGATCGCATGGTTGAGATTTTCTTTAGACAAATAAATCTTCCAAGCGACAAACTGAACTAAAAGCTTTTTTGCCTTTCAATGGTCTCTTCTCAAATGGTATGACATTTGATCACTGCCGGTGCGCCGGTTCAGTAAAACAGTCTAATTTATAGAGGCCGATTTTTTTCTAATAAGCTTGTTCGGCCACACTAAATGAGTCGTCTTCTGATTCTTCATCGTCTTCGACGTCTTGATAGGCGCTTTCTTGAACGGCTGCAAATTTGAGGGTTTCGGCTTCGTAGTCATATTTGGCAGTGTCTTTGATGTCTATTTTCCAGCCGGTTAAGCGTGCGGCCAATCGAACGTTTTGCCCTTCTTTTCCGATGGCTAAACTTAGTTGGTCTTCGGAAACTAAAACGTGGGCTTGTCGGCCTTCGGAAGCTACGAGGCGCACTTCGTCTACTCTGGCTGGGCTGAGGGCGTTGGCAATATAGGTGGATGGATCAGGCGACCAGCGGATGACGTCTATTTTCTCGCCGCGCAGTTCGTTGACAACGACTTGAATGCGTGATCCGCGTGCGCCAATACAGGCTCCTACTGGATCGACGTCTCTTTCTAGGGTGTCTACAGCGATTTTAGTTCGGGGGCCCACATGGCGTCCGGGGGGGTTGGCTTCTCTGGCGACGGCGACGATCCGCACGACTTCATCTTCAATTTCTGGGACTTCGTTGGCAAATAAGTAAACGACCAGGCCGGCATCTGCTCTCGATACAATTAGTTGGGGCCCGCGTTGTGGCCCATCAATGACTTTTTTGAGCAGAATTTTAAAGGTGGCGTTGGCTCGGTAGTTATCGTTTGGTAGTTGTTCTCGTTTGGGCAGTTCGGCTTCGACTTCTGGTTGGCCAAAGCTGCTACTAACGGCCATAATTACCGATTGTCTCTCAAAGCGCAGGACTCTTGCCTGCAATACGGTGCCTTCTAAATCTTGAAATTCTTCTTGAATGAGTTTACGTTGTTGGTCGCGCAGTTTTTGGGCCAAAACTTGTTTGGTTTGGATGGCTGCCATTCGCCCAAATTCTCCCTGATCAGGGGTGACGTCTAATATAACTGTGTCGCCTAGTTGGGCTTCGACGGCGACTTCTTGAACTTCTTCGAGGGATATTTCGTGATCGGGGTTGCTGACTTTTTCGACTATTGTTTTTGTTGAAAGGATGCGAAAGCCTTCTTCTTCTACATCTAGGTCTACTTCAAAGTTATCAAAGTAGGTTTCGTCAAAATGCCCGTCTAGGCGTTGGGTGCGCCGAAAACGTTCGTAACCTTTGAGCAGTGCTTCTCTCAAGGCTGCTTGGACGGCGTGTTTGGGTAAACTGCGTTCTTTACTAATATTTTCGATGAGGTCCTTTAGACCTTTTAAGTCCACCATTGACATAAGCTTTCTCTCCTTTACAACTGCTCTTTCAGTGGGATGAATTTGTTTTTTTGGGAGGGAAATTAGCTTTTTTTCACTTTTTCCCTCGCCTGGTTAGCGGCTTTGTATTTTGCCAAAAATTACTCGGTGCTTACGAGTTGAACTTTGAGGATCAAATCGCGGGGTATGGCTTGGATGCGTCCTTTTTGATTTAAGTAAACGGCTGTTTCATCTCGCCGAATCAGTTTACCTGTCAATTCTTTGTGACCGGCAAAGGGTTCTGATGTTGAAATGCTAACGGGAAATCCTTTGAAGGATATAAACTCTTTGTCGGTGGTGAGGATGCCCGGTATCCCTGGACTTGATATTTCGAGGATGTAGGCATCAGGGATGATTTCTTGTGCATCTAAGCTTGCTTCTAAGATTCGGCTAAAATGCTCACAATCATTGAGACTGGTATCGTCTTGTAAGTTACGAATGTCTACTCTCAACACCGGCGGGCTGTGGTTGGTGTGAAAAACGGCTCCTACCACTTCTAAGCCGAGGCGTTCGGCTAGGGGGGTGGCGAGGGCGATGATTTGTGGTATCAGAGGATGCGTCATCGGAGTGGTTGAACAAAAAAAAGTGGGCCAAATCCCACTTCACTTAACTAAATCTGGATGATGTGTTTTTAAAACCAAAATCCAGAATGTTTGACGGTACGGGGTTTTCCCCTGTTGAAACCGGGGGCCTACAGCCACCCTGCGCCTGGGGCCGGCAATCACAGGCGGGACGCCTGATGCCACAGGGGGCAGGCCCCCTACACGGTTGTTGTGTCAATGGCTTTGGATAATTGCCGCAATCGGTCTGTGGGCTGAGGGCTGAGACCGGCAACGCTTAAACGAAGAGGTTGACACAATAGCATTTTTATGCTAATGAAAACTTTTTGTGAGCAGTTTTTTGTTCGCTCTGTTTTCAGTGTACCGCATTTGGGATGAGATGGGGGGCGACTTTAGGGGGGCCGGTTTATACTTTGTTCTTGAGAATAGCGAGCGAGAAGAAATGAATATTGAGCTACCGGCTTGCTAGTCGCCGTAATTGTTGAGTTTGAGCCAATAGTTTCTCGTTGTCGGTTTCTGCTGGGGTGCGTTGGACATAATTAATTTTAATTTCTTCGAGCAAGTCGGAGGCTAGGTTTTGTAATTCAGTGAGGGTGTTTTGCTGTTGCAATTCTGTTCGCAAGGCTTGGCTAAAATGCTCTACGAGCCGGTCGGAGAGTTTTATGGCGATGGGGTCGGGGGGGGCTGTTGTAATAGAATTGTAGGCGCTTTGAGGGGCTTCGGTGAAGATTTTGGCGAGTTCTGTGGCTAAGGTTTCTGTAAGTTGATCGGGTAAACCGGCCAATCCGGGTAAGCGTTGGATTTGTTGAGAAACTGGTAGTTGATTCACTGCATTACCAATATTATGCCGAATCAATTCTTCTAAGTCGGGGCGAATTTGGGGTAAGGCTTTACAAAGGGTGACTTGCAAAAGGCGTTTAAAAATTTCTTCTATTTCATTGGTATTGTTGATATCAATATAACGTTTATTCGTGCTTTTTAATACTGAGCGAGCTAGTTCTCCACTTTCAATACCGGCCTGAATTTGATTGATAACTTGAATAACAACTACTTCGGTTATTTCTTCAGCAACGCTACCAAGAAATAGGCGGCTAATTTCGTTGCGGAGGGGTTCGAGGTCGGGTAATTTGGCTTGATTGAGTCGAATAACGACGGGGATAACTCGTAATTCTCGCCAAAAAGGTAAAATTAGGAAGAGGTCATACCAGCGCAATAAAAAAGCATCAGGGAACCATTTTAAGTTGGGGTTGCGGCGAGATATCCACCACGTCCGAAAAAGTAATTCGATTAAAAAGATTCCGATAAACCAGCGGTCAATTTTCCAAAACCTATCTATAAATTCGCCATTTTCGCCCATTTGGCGATAATAGTTACTTTTGATGATCGGTTCTATTTGGCTTTCAAAGAAGGTAATTTCGTTACGCCAGCCGTTTTGGGTGAGATATTCTTGGCTCCAAAACATTTGAAACGAGGATTTTGAGGAGGCATCTTTTGTGCCAAAAATCCGCCGTCGCATGACGTTTTTAATTTTTTCTAAGCTGCCGGTTTTATTGGCGATTTGAAAGGGGTTTTCATCAATGATGGTGATGCTTTGTTGGCGTAGTTCTTGGAGGATGGTGGCGGCTTGAGGGGTTTGTAATCCGTTTTCGGCGACTTCTGATTTTAGTTTTTCTACGGTTTCTAAATATTTTTGGGTGTCTCTATGGGGTTCGATGCCTTTATAGGGGTCATAGAGTTGAAAAAAATCGGTTTTTTTTAAGGGTTCAGCTATGGTGCTTAGTGTCCAAAAACTGCGGAGGTAAAAGTCTCGCCAGGGAACGTAGCTGAGGTCGAATAAGATCAAGCCTAAGTTAGTGACGGCAAGTAATGCCATCAAGCGTTCTAACCACAGAATATTGCGAGGGAGAGGGTGGGGATTTTTTTTAAGTTTTTGCATGGTTGTAGGAATAGGGGTAAAAGAAGTGTTTTTATCTTTTTAAGGTAATTGTATTTAGGGGTTGGTGATGGGAATTGGGTAATTTTTATCTACGGAATGGGGGAGAATTTGGGGGCTAGGGCTAGGGCTGGGGCTAGGGCTGGGGTGGGTGATCGGTTGGTTCGAGGTCGTCTTCAAAATGGGGGGGTTTTAAGGAGGATGGGGGGGGATGGTTGGGGGAATTTTGGCGGTAGGGGTCGCTGGTGTAGGCGTCGGGAGGGGGTAAGCGGTCTCGAATGTCCAGGGGGGGTTTTTGGCCGGTGTTTAGTCTAGGGGCTGACCGACGGGCTGTGTCGGGGTTGTTGTTGGGCCGGGTGAAGGTTTTCCAGGCTGTCTGAAAGCCGGTGAGGAAGCTTTTTGTTGTAATTTGTACTTTTTTGACTTGTTGTTTGGCGGTACCCAGACTTTGATCGACTTGTTTTACGACTTGGGAGGCGCTTTCGACGCCTTCGGTGACGTCATCGGTGAGTTCGGTGATTTCCAGGCCGGTGAGGCGAATGGCTTCTAGGGTGGGGGGAAGTTCGCGGGATAGGGTGTCTGCTAGTTTTTCGATGCTACGGGCGGCTCTCCCTATTTCTTGCAAGGCGGGTATGGCTGCTATTAAGACGGCAGTTAAGCTGGCTGCAACGAGCAGTATGGAGAGTCCGAGCCAAAAAATAGGATCTATCACAGCATTATTTTGGTGAGTGGGGAATTTTTACGGAAGGTTTGGTTTTGGGGGGTGGTTATGGTGTTTATATTTCGCTTGGGTCGGTTAGTGAGTTTTTGACTAGGTGGGGGGGTGTTTTTAATTCTGAGTTGGGTGGGGATATTGATGAGCCGGGGTTTTGTGTTTGTATTTTGGTGTCTCGTTCTAGGTTGGAGGCTTCGATGCCGGCGGCTACTGCTTCTCTGAGCCGGTTTAGGGTTTGTTCCCACTGGGTTTTGGCGGTTTCTGAGAGGCGATCTGCTTGCAGTTGGACGCTGGTGCTGAGGTCTTCTGCTAGTTCTGGTAGGGCGTCGGCGGATTTTTTGAGGAGTTTGCGGGTTTCGCGGCCAGATCGAGGGGCGAACAGGAGGCCGGCTACTGTTCCGAGGGCGGTTCCTAAGAGGACTCCGCCGATAAATGTTCCTGTGTTGTTTTTGGACATTTTTTGTTTGTTTATTGTTAAACCTATTGTAAGCGGGGTTGTAGAGGCTGTTTTAATTAGGTTTTTGGGTTTGGGTTTTTTTTGTTTTGTTGGGTTATCTTTTTTTTAGGTTTTTTCTGGCTTTGTTGCTGCGCCTCCAGAGGTTTTGGGTGAGGCTGAAAAGGCTAAGAATTTTTTGGATTTGTTGCAGTTGGGTTTGAAGTTTTTGGTATTGTTTTCGGGCTTGCCGGGTGCCGGTTTGTCCTTTAATGATGTTTTTTGGGGCTGGGTGTAGGACGTTGTGGGTGCTGCGTTCGGCTGCGTTTATGTTGTGGGTTACTTTGGCTAGGGTTCTGCGAAGTTTGATTAGTTGCCATGCGATGTAAAGGCAGCTTAGGGTGATCAGGATGTTTGCGGTTATTACGGCTGTTATCATTTGCCGGTTTGGGTTGGGGGGTTTCCTGCTCGATTTTATCGATTCTTTGGGGGGGTGGCTATGTGCAGTTGGGGGGATTTTTTAACCGCAGATGTATAGCAGGCAAGATGCCTGCTCCACTGTAGGGAATGGTTTTTTGATGGGGGGTTGGTGGGAATTAAAAAAAAACCCCAAACTTTTTAGGGTTTGGGGCTTTTGTTTATGCCAAGAGGCGGATTTGAACCGCCGACACGAGGATTTTCAGTCCTCTGCTCTACCGACTGAGCTATCTCGGCTTGGCTCTGTTCCTTGAGCCTTAATTAATCTAACAAGGTTGTTTTGGTTTGTCAAGGGGTTTGGGAAAAATTTTTTTTTGAGGTTTGATCACATGGGGCGGAGGCGGTTTAGTCGTAGTTTGAAGTTGCCGATGCCGGTTTCTCCGAAGGCGCGGACTCGTATGATGTAGGTGCCGGTTTTGGTGATGCGGGAAAATAGGAGGGAGTTGGTGCTTCCGTCTGGCCCATCGTCGTTTTCGGCTATGGTGGCGCCGTCTTGGGCGAGGAGGGATACTATGGCGTCGAAGTTTTCGGAGCTTAGGTCTATGGTGATTTGGTCGCCTTCTGTTAGGTTGATGATGTAGTCTCTGGCAAAGCCTCCTGTGCCGGTGGGGATGTCTTTTTCTGTGAGGCTGTCTGTGAGTTCGTTGTTGGGGGGTAGGTTGATTGGGTTGTAGAGTTTGGTTTGGGCGTTGGCTGTTTTGATGTTGATGCCGGTGCTGAGGATGAGGGTGCAGGTAAGGGTGATTAATTTCTGTTTCATTGAGGGCGGTTGTGGTTGCAGTCTGCTTGTGTGCTGGAGTTTGAGGGTATGATGACGCTGGGCTTTTGTTTTCTGATTATAGGTTAGGCGGACGGTTGAGATGGTGAGGTTTGCTGTTTTGGGCCGGTTGTTGAAGGGTGGAAATTTTAGGGATTTTTTGATTTTGGGTTTGGTTTGGCTGGTTTGTGGGCTGCATGACCGGCTATGGTTTGCTTTGGATCGCTCGGTTCCTGCTTGGGATCAGGCTGAAAATTTGACGGGGGCTTTAAATTATTGGAATGCTTTGCTGCATCCAAACTGGTTTTCTGCTGGGTGGTGGCGGGATTTTTGGATGCTTTCTTCTAAGATGCCTCCTTTGACTTATATTTTAACTGCTATTTTTCATTTAATTTTTGGAACCGGCCCGCAGCAAGCGACTTTGGTTTATTTGTTTTTTAGTGGGGTTTTGTTGGGTTCTGTTTATGGGTTGGGTCGGGTTTTGTTTGATGGGCGGGTTGGTTTATGGGCGGCGGGTTTATGTGTTTTGTTTCCGGGTTTGGTTCGGTTACGTCTTGAGTTTTTGTTGGATTATCCTTTGACGGCGATGGTGGCGTTGACGTTTTTTTGTTTGACGCTTTGGCGGGGGTGTTTTGGCGATTGGTTGGGTTTGGGGGCGGGCACTTCGTCACGGGCGATAGCTGGGAATTTTATAAGGTTTTTTAATTATCAATCTGCTGTTAGAAATCCTGAAGCATGGGTTTTTGCTTCGCTTTTTGGGCTGTGTTTTGGGTTGGCTTTGTTGGTGAAGCAAACGGCTTTATTTTTTGTTTTGATTCCTTTGTTGTGGGTTGGGGTTGGGGTGCTTTGGCACCGGCAATGGGGGCGTTTTTTTCAGTTGTTGTGGTCTTTGTTTTTGACGCTTTTGGTTTGTGGGCCTTGGTATCGGACGAATTGGTTATTAATTTTAACTTCGGGGAAAAGGGCTACGGTTGATTCGGCTTTTGCTGAGGGTGATCCGGCTTTAAATACTTTGGGGGCTTGGCTTTTTTATGGTCAAGATTTGCCGAATTTGCTTTCTTGGCCTTTGTTGTTGGTGCCGGTGGTTGGGTTTTTGTTATTTGTTATTAAGTTGCTTTTTAGAAATGCGGAATTTAGTAATAATTTAAAAGAAAAGAGAAAGGAGAAAGCAGAAAATACAAAAAAATCTTTAATTTGGTTGTTGGTGTTTTTGGTTGGTTCTTATTTGCTTTGTTCGCTGAATGTGAATAAGGATTCTCGGTATGTTTTGCCTTATTTGCCTGTGGTGGCTTTGTTTCTGGCTTATGGGTTGATGCTTTATCCGCGACGATGGGGCCGGCGGGTTCGGTGGGGGACGGTGGTTTTGGGTGTGGTTTTGATGTTGTTGAATGTTTGGCCGGTGGGGGGTTTTGTTGGTAGGAATTTTGTTAATTTTTTAAGTCCTCGTGGTGAACATTTGGCTTATTTTGGCGCAAAATGGCCTCATCAGGAGGTGATTTCGGAGATTATTAATTATTCGCCTTTTTTGGAGGCAAATTTAGGGGTTTTGCCTTCTACTCCTGAAATTAATCAGCATAATTTTAATTATTTTGGAGCTTTAGAAAGTTTCCAAGTTTATGCGCGTCAGGTGGGGGTTAGGGTTAAGGATGTGGGGCGGGATGCGGGTTCGATGTCTTGGTTTGTTACTAAGACTGGTGATCAAGGTTCGGTGCCAAAGCAGGCGCAGGCGGCTATTGTTAAGTTGGTGGAAGATGGGGGGGATTTTGTTTTACATAAAAGGTGGCGTTTGCCGGATAGGAGTGTGTTGAAGTTATACCGGCGTCGGGTTGATTTTGTTGATGTTGAGGTTGTTAAAAATGAGTCGGTTTCTGGTGGTGTCAGGTTGGCAAGTGTGCGGGTTCCTGATGTTGTTTTGCCTGGGTTGCCGGTGCCGGTTAGTTACGAGTGGTTGGGAAGTTGGGATGAGTTGCAAAAGGGTATTGTTTTGCTGAGTTGGAAACAGGTTGTTTCTGGTTCTAAGGAGAATTTGTCTTTTTTACATGATCATGCGATTGGGTTGGGGATGTTGCATGATAAGGCGAAGGTTTCTAAGTCTGAGGTGTTTTTGGTTCGGGAAAATTTGGCGATGTTACCTCCGCCTAATTCGAGGGGTGTTTATGTTTTGGAGGGGAGGTTTTTAAACCGGCAAACTGGAAAAAGTTATGCAGTTAATGTGCCGAATGTGCGTTTAAGGGTGGATGCGAAGGCGGCGAGAGTGGAGGCGCCGGAGTTGGATCTTGTGACGCAGATGCGGGTTATGGCTGTGTCTTTGCGGTTGGGTGTGGCTGGGTTGGGGCCGATTTTTGAGGAGGTGGCGCGGATTAATCAGTATGATCCAGTGCAGGATTATACAATGGCGGGTGATTTGGCGTTGAGTTACCGGCTGCGGAATGAGGGTGCAAAGCGTTCTTGGGCTTATGCTGTGGGGTTTTCGCGGGTTTTGCGGCAGGATGTGAGGGGGGCGATTCGGGGGCTTGAGGAGGTTGTGAGGTTGGATTCAGAGAATGTTTATGCTTATGGTTATTTAGCTTTTGTGCATTTGTATAATTGGGATGGAAGGCGGGCGGAGAGGGCTTTGAAGCCGGCTTTTGATGTTGATGCGAATGTTGTTGAAATTAAGGCGTTGCGAGGGGTTGCGCGTTTGATGCAGGGTAATTTTTTGGGCGCTTGGGGGGATTTGCAGGTTTTGCGGGGGTTGGGGGGTGGATAAGTATCTACACGAAGAAAGTCGCCGGTTGAAACCGGCGACTACAGGAAGAAAGTCCTACGGACTACAGAAGAAAGCTTTGTAACCCCGGAGGGGTTTTATTCATGTAGACGCCGGTTTTAACCGGTGGCTAATATGGGTGGCGTTTCAGGGGCGTTTATGTGTGGGAGTTGTCAGAATTGGAGGCCGGTGTTTTTGGGTTTTAGAAGCAAATTTCTCCATTATCTAGCTTGGTTTGAAGTTTCTGTTTAACGTTGTCCGTTGATTTAACATCCTCTATTAGTTTGTGGAGATCAGTGTGGCGCTTATCTTGCCGAAGCTCTATGATAAGGTCGATTGTATTTTGCCTCATTCCTACGCCTCTAAATGCTTGCACCAGTTCTTCTTTGCTGGCAGTATTGATATTCACCGGCTTTGTTGGTGGTACCTGATTTCCTATTGGCTGAGCTTTTTTTGGTTCAGCTTCGTCAATTTCCCCGTCTAAGGGAGGTTCCGGGTGATCAATTTTGTACAATTCCGGGTTATCAACTTTGTGCAAAATTTGATCAATCGAATCTAGTAGAAGCTTTAATTGTTTATCTGCTTGGATAAATTCAATGTTCTTAATCTCTAATTTCTTGAGCAAAAGCGATTGACATGAAGGTGCAATTATAAAAGCCAGATCGGGAGGATTGCCATTAACCGAAAAAGGTGTAAATTTAGCATCTTTTAACCACTCATCAAAAGTAGTTAAATGTTTACTCAAAAGGTCATAGTTTTTTGCCTCACCAAATGCTTTAGCTACTGCGTATCCATTATGCAATAACTCTACATAGCAGTCGAAAGCGTGGGTTATATGGCCGTTAGGTGTATCACAAGTGATGGAAGTTGTGGTAGGATATACCTTAACTTCATACTGCTTTTGCTTTAAAAATGTTGCCCATTTCTCTCGACATTTTGCCTCTACTAAATCCCGTGCTTTATTCTCATATACATTAAAGTTTTTGTCAAAATGATTAAAATATTTTTCGTGAATTTCTTTGACTTTACCTCCATATTTTTGGCAAAAATCTCGTAAAGTATGACAATCTTTTCCTGGTTCTACATTTATTGCTTCTATTTCTTGCCATGCTTGCTTAAAATCTTGGCAACCACTATAGGCATCTTTTATCCTTTTAGTAATTTGTTCTTTAATTTTTTCGCACTCTTCTCTACGGAAAGGTACTAACATGACTGTTGAGCCAGATATTTTAGCTGCTAAAGCAGCATCGCTTTGAATAAACTTATCTACATCATCAGAGATACCAACCACATACATCATTAACTGGACTTTCCCTTGATACTTATCAAACGAGCGATTAATTAATGCTCTAATGATTGCTCTTGCCCCTGCCATATATTCTGCGTGGCTTTTTAAGGCATCAAGCTCATCAATGAGATAAACAAATCTAAATGCTGGCTCTTTTTGCTTAACGCCATCAATCAATTTGAAGAAAAGTTGTTCAAAATTTACACCATGTTTTCCTAGTAAATATTCAGTGAATAGCTCACTAAATTTGTTATCCGAGCTAGTTGATTGTTGAAGTTGAGCAAATTGCTCAGTTTTGAGTATCTCTTTGAGAAAATCCTCGCAGCTTGTTTTAACGTTTTGCTTAATTTGAGAACCATTTTTCAATAATTCCCACAAGGTTTGCACCAAAATGTGACAGTATAATTTGACGCCAAAACTTTCCTTTCCCGCTATCGCTAATAAATCATTCAAGGAAAAATTGACAACGACTGAATTAACGCTGTGTTTTGGTTCTACTCTAATTAATTCTCGAAAGTAATTGAGCAATGCAGTTTTACCACTACCGGGTGTAGCCGCAATAAATCTGAACGTGAAAAAGCCCTCTTCAAAATTATGTTTAATATCATCCTTGAGCAGTTCAGTTAAATTAGAAATAGGCCAACCAGACAAGCTGTTTGCTGTGTTATATTGGCCATCAGTCCCAAATTTTCTAACTTCTCGCTCAATCCATATATCTTCAATAAACCCATTACCTTGGCTAACTTGGTGAAGGAAGTCGCGTAAAATTCTTTTTTTTCCAGCATCTTCAGGCATAATCTACTCTATCCAATTAATAAGATCATCTTCTCTTCCAGCAACCACTGAAATTTCACCTTGAGATTTCAGTTTTTCAAAGAACTTTTCAAGCAGAGTTTCAGAAATAGCGTTTTCCTCAATAAACTGCCGAAATAGCTGTTTTTTCACAATGGCAACTACACCCCGTAACTGTTGCTCTTTTCTTTGTTGAAAATAAAGTTTTTTAAACTTCTCAACAAATGTCTCAAAGTCCATCTCCTCAGCCGCAGCCGAGGAAACTACAGTCTCAGGAGACAGTAATTTGAAGCAACTCAAAAGAGCATTTAGCATTTTTGGCCCTTTCGCGGACTCAAATTTATAATCTGTGGTTTGCAAATTTGCTACTAAGGCTTTTTTCCCCAACTCTGTCACCGCAAGCCGGCTTGCTTTCAGAGATTCTAGTAACTTTTGCTGACACAAATCTTCACAAATTTGATCCGCTTTTTTCTTCACATCTGCCGGCAAATTGCCTTTAACATCACCCTTTTTTACCGTCCCGTCTGTCGAGTAAGCAACCGCGAAAAGCAGATAAAGCATTTGTTCGGTGGAAAGCTTAGCCATAAGTTCCTCTCTTCCCCTTAATCCGGGGTTGTGTGTGCTTGAGTCTTCAAAAAATCACTCTGGCAAACTTATAACACAATCCACCGGCCTCTGGCTGAGTAACATTGCTTAACATTAGTCCCATTCATCACCTATTGCCATTGTCTCTGCAAACAACACTTAGACTATTATAAAGTGCTGTTCTCGCATTAAAAAAACTTTAACAAATCTTCATTTTTAGCTTTATATTTAGCAGCCCATAGGCTCTTTTAATATTCTTTTTCTGGAGAAAAATATTTTCTAAGTCGTCCGTTGAAACCGACATCTACATGAATACAACCCCTTCAAGATTAGAAGTTTATTATTTAGACACCGGTTAAATAGCGTCTACATGAATAAAACCCCTCCGGGGTTAGAAAGCTTTATTATTTAGTCCGTAGGACTTTTTTCGTGTAGACGCCGGTTTCAACCGGCGGCGAATAGGGGTGGCGTTTAACCGGCAGCGAATAGGGGTGGCGTTTAACCGGCAGCGAATAGGGGTGGCGTTTAACCGGCAGCGTTTTTCGTGTGGATGCCAATTTTAACCGGCGGCTTTTTTTATTCCGCTTTTTCTCTAACTTTAGACACAGACTCTATCCCCCCATTTCCCGCTTTTAGAAAGAGGCATATTTGCACGCCTTAGCTTAAAATTTCCCTACCAAATAACCAATAAACTTAAAATATCAGGAGCAAAAACTTTGAAATCAGCACTTATTTTACCCCCCAGCACAGAAAAACCCAATTATCAAACCGGCTCAATTTTTTTCGTCGGAACTGCAACCGTTATTTTACGTTACGCCGGCTTTACAATCTTAACAGACCCTAATTTTCTCCACCAAGGCGATCACATTCATTTGGGTTACGGCATTACATCAACTCGCACAACAAACCCCGCGATAGAAATGGAACAACTTCCACCCCTTGATTTTGTTCTACTTTCTCATGTACATGATGATCATTTTGATCGCGTTGCTGAAGCAAACCTCGATAAAAAATTACCAATTATCACCACACCTCAATCCGCTGTTTATCTAGCAAAAAAAGGCTTTTCCTCACCGCAAGCGCTCAAAACTTGGGACACAATAAATATTAGCAAAGGCGACGCCAAACTTTCTATAACTGCCATGCCAGCCACACATGGCCCCGGCATTCTTGGTGCTTTATTACCGCAGGTGATGGGAAGTATGTTAGAATTTCAATTACCTTCTGGTGAAATTGTTTTTCGTCTCTACATCACCGGCGACACTCTCATTCACGAACACCTCAAAGAAATTCCCCAACGCTACCCCAATATTGACCTCGCATTGCTACATTTAGGCGGAACAAAAGCTTTAGGAATTTTGGTAACAATGGACGCAAAACAAGGCGTACAAGCCATCGAAATTATCGCCCCCCAAACGGCAATTCCTATTCATTACAACGATTACACAGCCTTTAAATCTCCCCTCGAAGATTTTATGGCAGCAGTCAAAGCAGCCGGTCTTGAAAATAAAGTAAAATATTTAAGTCATGGCGAAACTTATCAGTTTCAAGTGTCGGGAATTCCTGCTAACTTTGCCGGTTAGTTGATGTTTCTTTTAAAGCTGGGGTGAGTAAGTTTCTGGAGAAAATTGTCAGATTTCAAATTAATCTATTCCGCTAATTCACTCTCCCACTCACCCGTTTCGCCTGGGTAAAATTTCTCGTCTAAAATTGCTGCAAGAGTGTAAAGACATTCGGCGGGAAAAGTGCGTTTTGGTAAATCAGTTTCTCCAGACGCTAAAGCTACACTTTTGTTGAAGTAAACTTCCTCTACTGCTTCTGCTAGGTAAGGTTTTAAACTGGGATTTTGCTTTAATAATCTCCCAATATCAAAGCGTTGTACTCGAATTGTATTCAGCCAACTACGACTACGCCTCTCTGGTTGATACTCCCATTTCAGCAAATGTCCGATTAAAATACTAAGCCGGTTTTCTAATTCCCGCCGTTCTTGTTTACCCAAAGATTCAACCTCCTCTATCAGATTTTCTAAATCAATAGCATGGAATTGACGGTTACGAAGTAACTGTGCTTGTTCTTGTGTCCACGCATAAAAATCAGTCTCATAAAGACCGGAAGTAGACGTTTTTGGGCCGGTTTCTGAAGTGTGCATAAAATTTTTCCTTTCTTGGGTTTTTCACTGTTTTTAATCTTCCCATTCCTTAACCAAATCACTCGCTTCTCCGGGGTAAAACTCCTCGTCTAAAATTTCTGAGAAACTGTAAAGACACACTGTGGGAAATGTGCTTTTGGCTAACTTTGTTTCTAATTTTGCCAAATCTCTACCATTTTCGTAAGCTTCTCCCACAGCTTCTTCTAAGTAAGGTTTTAAACTGGGGTTTTCTTTTAATAGCTTCAATGTATCGCGCCGTTGAATACGAATGGTGGCTAACCAACTGTCGCTACGCCTTTCTGGTTGATACTCCCATTTCAGCAAATGTCCGATTAAAATACTAAGCCGGTTTCTGAGTTCCCGCCGTTCTTGTTTTCCCAAAGATTCAACCTCCTCAATTAAATTTTCTAAATCAATAGCATCAAATTGATGATTACGAAGTAACTGTGCTTGTTCTTGTGTCCACGCATAAAAATCTGTCTCATAAAGACCGGCCTTTTCTGTGGGGGGATGACTTTCTGAAATCTGCATAAAAAATTTCTCCCTTATTTAAAAACCCTATCACTGCCCATTTTAACGCAGCTTTAATAACAAAAAACCCGGCCTCTTTAATCAGAAACCGGGTTACTTTGCACCATAACATAAATGCCAAATCGCAAAGATTATTCGCCTTTAGTCATCACCAACACCTCACCTTTAAGCATCCGAGTCGCCGCCTCAAGCAACGCCTCTTCCAAATAAGGCTTCGTGAAATAACCGCGAGCACCCAAAGACACCGCCATTTGCCGGTGCCGGTCTGCACCACGAGAAGTTAACATAGCAATTGGTAAATTCGTCAGAATTGCATCTTTTTGCATCCGAGACAACAACTCCAAACCATCCATACGCGGCATTTCGATATCGCAGAACACAATATCGCAAGGCAAACCAGAGCGTAATTTTTCCCACGCCTCCTGACCATCTCGCGCTTGTTCCACCCGATATCCCGCCTTGTTGAAGGTCATACTCAACAACTCGCGTACCGTAATAGAATCGTCCACAATCAGCACAGTTGGCTCGTTCTTCTCGATAATCTCCACCGGCACCGAGTTAGCAGAATCATCCCAGAGATTACCACCGGCCTCCTTGCGAATGCGTCCCGCAGCCAAATCAATCAACTCCAGAACATCCGCAATAGCCACAATTCGACCATCCCCCATCACCGTCGCACCGGCCACCCCCACAGGCTTAGGCACCGGCCCTTCCAACTGCTTAATCACAATTTCCTGCTCACCTAACACCTGATCCACTTGCAGAGCCAAATAATTGCCCGCACTTCGTAGCACAACTACCGATATCACATCATCTTCAGCATTAGTGCCATATACATTACCCCGGCCCAAATGCCGGTTATAACCAAGCAACTCGCGTAGATGACGGAACGAAAGCATCGAATCACGCCAAGCAATACTCATTTGCCCATCCGCTGTTATTTGTACCCGATCACGAGGCACATCCAACATATCCTCAACCCCATCCATCGGGAAAGCAATGCGAGCACGGTCACTTATACAACAAAGCGCCTTAGAAATACTCAGCGTCAACGGCAAGCGAATCGTAAACGTAGTACCCTTACCAATACTAGAATCGGTACTTATCACCCCCCGAATCTCACTTAAATCATTACGAATCACATCCATGCCAACGCCTCGGCCCGCCGTCATATTAGCCTTCTCCATTGTGCTAAAGCCCGGATGATACAGAAGCTCATATACATCAGGCCGGCCCATACTAGCAGCCTCAGCCGCAGTAATTAACTTTTTCTCAATGGCCTTGCGTTTAACCTTCTCCGTATCAATACCGGCCCCATCATCAGAGAAAGAAATCACCGTTTGGTTGCCTTGATGGAAAGATCGAATTGTAATCCGGCCCACCGGCGGCTTACCGGCAGCAATTCGCACCGCAGGCGTTTCAATGCCGTGAGCAATAGCATTATTAATCAAATGCTTAAGCGGGTCAGACAAATGCTCCAAAATCAACTTATCAAGCATGGTGTCCCGGCCTTCCAGGCGAACCTCAGCTTGTTTTTCATGTTCAATCGCCTTATCACGCACCGCACGCGCCAAAGGAAAAATTTTCTCAATCGAAGAAAAAGGCACCATTCGAGAACGAGTCAAACCTTCTTGCAACTGAGTTGTAATTTGCCGCAATTGCCTTGTCACCTGCTCAGTTTCATCAACCAAAAACTCAATATCCGCCGCTGATTCTCGCACCCGTACAATTAACTCAATAATTTCTTGAGACTGGGTGTGGAAGCCGGTAAACCTGTCCATTTCCAAAGCATCAAAAGCAGCACCAGTCGAATGAGAATTAGTTTTACCACTTCGCATTGCTTGGTAATGTTGCCTTGAAGAAAGCAAGGAAATTTCCAACAACGAACGCTCATACAAATCCTGCATCCGTTGACCCACATCTGACAACTGGCTAACTTGATGCAGCAAATTATCCAAAAATTGCCGCAAACGCTCTTGATCTTGTTCTAAACTGTTGCGGTTAACAACCAATTCCCCCACCAAGTTGCTGAGGTTATCAAGTTGCTTAATTGGCACCCGCATGGTTTGCTCGACAAAAGATTTTTGCTTTTTGCCGGCCACCGAACCACTACCTGTAACAGGTTTTTGAGCTATTCTGCTTCCTGGCAAGGATTTTTCGGCCCCGCGCAGTAGTTCGTGGAGGTCTGCAAATTCGTCGGTTTCCATTCCGTCGGAGTCGGAGAGGCTCTCCATAAACGCTTCTTGTGATTCGTTTGTTTGGGCAGGAAAAATAATTTGGGGTAGTGTCGGTTGGGGGGCTGCCGGTGGTATGGATGGCCGGTCTAGGAGGGCTTCCAATTCCGTAAATAAGGTAGCCGGATCATTGTTCTGGCTGTCAAAAAATGCTTCTGTGCAGGGTTGTTCTAAAAGTGCTTCGAGCAATAAAAACGAAGCAGTTTCTGTTGATTTGGAATTTTTTTCTTTTGATTTTGGCTCTATTACAGGTTCGGATACTGGGATAACTGGGGTTGGTTTTTGGGCCGGTGCTGCTTTTGAAGATAAAGGCGCTGTTGTTTCCTGAGCAGGTTCTAATTCCCCCATTAATTCATCAAATGTCAGTTCTTCCTCAAAGATAATTTCCTGATTATTTTTAGGTTGTACTTCTTCTAAAAATTTCCGAGAATTCTTTGTTTTATTTCCTGTTAATAATGTATCAACAAAGAAAAGCGAACCAAAATCATCTGACTGAAGACTATCTGTAGTGCTGGCAGTGGCTTCGCCGGCATCCGACTCAAATACTAAATCTAACTCTTCATCAAATAAAGAATCAGCATCAATTATTACCCCCCCATCATCGCTGCCAAAAAGTTCATCGCTCAGAGAATTTTCTGCCGTATTCTCACTAATTTTTTCCTCAAACAACTCATTAAAAGAGTTATCAAAAGAAGAAGTTTCCTCAGCAAACAAATCCTCCTCACCGTTAAGGTCGGAAGTGGGGATTTGTGAGTTTGCAGTTGGGAGGTTGTCGGTAGGGGGGGTTTTTTCTTCTTTTAATTCCCTCCTCTCCACTCCTTCCTGATTGTGCTTGTTTTCTAATTCTGGAAGGTCGGCAAAAAGAGCATCTAAATCATCTGATTGGCTCTGGAGAGAACTATCTGCCAGGGCGGGAGAATTTTGCGGAGGCGTTTGGAAAAATATGGCATCAAAGTCATCATCATTATTGGTTTTCGGCTCAAATTCTTCTTCAAAAAGCGAAGCGCTATCCAGTTCAAGGTCGCCCCATTCAGCTTTGATTTCTTCTAAGTCTACTGAAAGTGAAGAAGCTGCTGTCTCGGAAAAATCGCCAATAGAGAGAAGCTCACTTAAGTCTAGGGAGCTATCAGAATCAACAGCGTTTTTTGTGTTAGTTGAATTGAAATTAGATGTTTCTGGTTTCGTTATATTGTCTTTTTGATCAAACAGAGTTTCAAAGTCTAGGGAAGTATCGGTATTGAGAGCCGTTGGCGGATTTACGGGGGAGGTTTCGCTTTCGGGGGTATTCCACAGTTCTTCCCATTCCATTGTTTTTTGTGAATCTTGATTGATTACGGAGTTTTGTGGGTTTATTGGGGCTGGTGAGTCTTCATCTGCGTCGTTGCCGGCAAACAAGGCTTCCAAGTCATCCGCGCTTTCTTGCATAGAAAATAAATCGGGGTGGTTACGTCGTCGGGTGCCGGTTGTTGGGCTGTCGGTTGTGGAGTGAGGTGTTTCGGTTTGGTTCCAGTTGTCTTCGTTGAGCAGGGAGTCTCCAAATAAGTTATTAAGTTCATCAACCGAGGTGATTTCTTCAATATGGTTGCCGGTGTCTTCCTCAAAGAGGAGGTCTGCAAAATCCGAGTCTAATTCCTCTGAGGAAGATGCGCCGAGGGAGGCGGACTGAGTTAAGTGTGAAAGTTCTTGGCGCTTGGGAGAGTCGATAATTTCTTCAGCTTCCCAGGTGCTATCTAACTCTGGGGCTTCGCCTTCAAATAAATCAGCTAAACTGGTGAGTTCTGCCATACCGACTTCGGGGCCAACTGTACGGGAACGCTTTCCGCTGTTGACTGCTGGGGCGTTGCGCGTTGAGGGGGCTGGGTTTTTTGAGGTGCCGGCTTTTTGGGAGGCCGGTGTAGCTGGTTCTGATGAGTTGTTATGGTTGGGCTGTTGGGGTAACATAGCAAAACTTGTGGCTGTGTTTTTGGATTTGTGGTTTTTTGAGTCTGGCTTTTCTGGGTTTTTGTGAGAGCCGTTGGTTATTGTTTGGGGAGGCTGGAGAATTTGGAGGTTGTTGCTGATGGCGATCTGGTTAGTTTTGCCTGCCAGAACAAATTCTTGGGCTTGCTTGATGTCTCTGATAATGACAGGGGCGAGGCTAGAGAAGGTATGTTTGGGATCGTTGATCGCCTGTCGCGCTGCTTCGATCAGGTCGCACCAGGGTTGTAGTTCAAACTGTTCGCCGGCTGCGATCAATCGGTGGCAAATGTCTTGAAGTTTTTTTCGGGTTTGTGAGGTTGGTTGCTGTTTGAAAAGTTCCAGCATTTCCCGCAACCCTTGGGGTACATCACTTTGAAAAATCAGTTGCAGGGCGCTAACTTCAAGATTTTCGTTGAGATATGGCGTAGGGGTTTTGAGGCTGGCGGCGGAGGGTTGGAGAGTGGGGATATTTTGAGGGGATTTTGGAGAAGTGAGACGAGAATCAGATGTGCTGACAAGGCTTTTGAGGTGGTGGGTAATTTCGGCGATAGTTGGCTCAACGTTTGCCATCAGCGGTGCCGTGACTTCCGGCGTTTCTCCAGCCCCTGTTTGGATTTGTTCGAGCAATGCTTGCATGGCGTCGAAGACTTTGAGAAAGAGGGTTTCTAGTTTTTGGTCTACGACGACAGGACACTCCTCAAGAATTTTAAAACAGTCCTCGAACAGATGAGCGGTGGTTTTGATTGCAGTCAGACCGAGCATGGCGGCGCCGCCTTTGACAGAGTGGGCAGCGCGGAAGACTTCTTTAACGATTTCTGGGTCTTCGATGGTTGCTTGCAAATTTAGTAAGCCGTGTTCGATGGTATTGAGGTGTTCTTTTGCTTCCTCAATAAAGTAGCCCATGATTCGTTGTTGTTGTTCCGGCAGCATAGGGCAGGGTAAACGACTTTGGTGGATTTGAAAAAGGGCGGCGCACAGCCTTTTCAAGTCTTGGCAGCGCGGTGATTTTGAGGAGGCGTGGGGAGGGGTTGTTTGTTTTGTTGCCCATCCCCGCGTCTAACTAGCGGTCGGTGGTGTCTACGCGGAAACGTTCTACGGAGGTGAGCAAGTCGCGGGCAACTCCTACCAAGTTTTGCAAGGCTCCTGAGACTCTTTGGGCTTCTTGGGAGGTTTCTTGGGCTGTGAGTTCGACGGCCTGCATAACTTGGGCAACGGCGCGGGAAGTTTCGGTTTGTTCGACGGTATCGGCGGTGATGGAACGCACCAAAACGTCGATCCGCTGGGCAACTTGGATGATTTCGTCGAGGGAGCGTTTGGCTTGTTCGGCCAATCGAGTGCCGTGCAAGACTTGCTGCGTGCCTTCCTCCATTGCGGTCATTACCTGGCCGGTTTCACTTTGGATCTGCATCACGATTTGCTCGATCTCTTTAAGTGATTTGGCTGAGCGGTCGGCAAGCTGACGCACTTCGTCGGCAACAATGGCGAAGCCTCGACCGGCCTCACCGGCACGGGCGGCCTCAATACTGGCGTTGAGGGCGAGTAGGTTGGTGCGGGAGGCGATTTGAGAAATCAAGGCGACAATTTTAGAAATTTCTTGAGAAGATTCGGCTAATCGCTTGACTTTTCGAGTTGTTTCTGCTACGTTTTCTCGAATTTCTAAAATCCCTGCTACGGTTTGTTCGACCGCTTCCCCGCCTTTGATGGCGGTAGCTGAGGCCAGACGGGCGACTTCTTCGGCTTCGCGGGCGCTGTCGGCCACACGCTGAATCGAGTCTGTCATCACCTGAACCGAGTTAAGGGTTGCAGCCAGTTCTTCGGCTTGGCGCAAGGCATCCGAGGCTAAACTGCGGGCGAAAGATTCACTATCGGCGGAGCCTTTGGTCACTTGGCGAGCGGCGAGTTTCACCTGCATAACAATTTCTCGCAGGTTTTGAATTGTGAGGTTAAAGGAGTCGGCGACGGCTCCGAGAACGTCGGCGGTGACTTCGGCTTGAACGGTGAGGTCGCCTCGCGCTGCTCCTTCTACGTCGTCTAGCAGGCGGATAACTTGTCTTTGCAGGTCTTCTTTGGCTTGTTCTTGTTCTTCGGCTTTGCGTTGAGCTTCACTGGTGGTGGTGAAGATGATCCGGGCCATTGAATTAAATTTCGTGGCCAATGCTCCAAATTCATCTTCCGACAGTACGGTAGCACGAGCCCCCAGGTTGCCTTGGGAGACGGCTTCAAATTGCGATTGGAGGTCGTCGGTTGAACGTTTGATCTGCCGCGAAGTTAGTTGTCCGATGCCTAGTGTTGTTAGCCCAGAGGCGACCCCAGCCGCTAGGGACATGGCGGCATTTTTTAACTGCGGTATGGGGTAGATCATGGCGGAGGTGTAACTCACTGCGGCGGTGGCGATCATGGTGACGGCGGCGCCGGTGAGGGCTGTCCACAGTTGTTTTGTGGGCAGGGGTGCGTTTTCAAAGAATGCTAACCACCCTTGTTCGTGGGTGACGGTTGGCTCTATTGATTGATCAGGTTGGGCGAAGGTGGGAACCGGCTCGCTTGTGCCGGCAATGCTGAAGATTTCGTCGTCTCGGATCAATGAGCCGTCGGTGAGGTCGCTGTTAAAGCCTGAGTTTTTGCTTGGCCGGGGTGTGGGTAGGCTTTTGCCGCTAAAGTTGAAACCGGCAGGAGAGGGACTGGTAGCGCCGGTGGAGTCTTCGGATAAGTCAAAGTCAGGGATTATTCCACCGTAGTCGTCGAAATCTTCAAATTCATCTAGGTATTCAAAGCTGTCTGGGCTGGCTCCTTTCTGGTTGTTGGGAGTTGTTATAAATTCGCTGCCTAGGGAGGCTTCGCTGAAGGGATCTTCTTCGTAGTCTCCGCTATCGAACGCATCGAACTCATGGCGCTGCCGGTGGCCGTTATAGCCGTTGTTTTTCTGCGTTGGCGTGTAGGTGGCTCCCAAGGCGCGGTAGTCGTTGCTGCTTCCGTTTTCTCCGTTATGGCTGTGCAAGTCTGAGTTGGTTTCGGCAAAGTAGTCTACGCCGGCTGCTTGCAGTTTTTCTGCTCCCATCAACAAGGTGGCGTCTTCTGAAAAGGCGGCGTTTTTTGTTGGAAACCGCTTGCCTTGCTCTTGGTGACTGGCTTGTTCTTGCAATAAGGAGGCTGTTGTTGAGTCGGTTGAATCGATTTCGCCGGCAAAAGGATCAGAAAAGTCTGTGTTGCTTTCTGTGGCTTTTTGCCACGCGCTTTCTAGGGCTTCGTTATTGTTTGCGCTTTCTGGCCATTCTAGTTCCCCAAAGGCGTCGTCTAGGTCATCAAAGGCTTCTCCTCCATCAAAACTACCGTTTCCAAAGTAGTTGTCTTGGTTATAGCCGTTGAGATCGTTTTCTTCGGGAGCGATAAAGATGTTATTGCCGTTGTTTAATGTGGCTTCTGGGTTCGGTTTGGTTGTGTTGCCGTAGCCAACCTTTTGGTCGCTTGTTGCTACGGGCGGTGCAAAGTCTTCTCTGCTGTCTATTTCTTCCAACGAAGGCATTTCTTCTAGGCTTAAAAAGTCTGGGAGGTCTGTTCCTAGAAACCCGTCTTCATCGTTGCTGTCTTGATTTCCAAAATGGTTTTCTTGATAGTTAAAGAGATCACTTTCTTGATAGTCAGCGATTTCGTTGCCATGAAGGGCAAAGGGGTCTTGAATGTCTTGGTTGCTGTTGTTGTCTGAGATCAAGTTATGATCTGTGCTGTATTCAGATTCGCTTTCATTTAAAAAGGGATTGCCATATTCTCCGCTTTCTAATTCTTCTGAACCCACCAAATCAAAACTGTTGCCTTCTAATTCGCTAAGATCAAAATCTCCCAGTTCGTCTAGGGCTTCGGTGTTGAGGGTGTTGTTTGTTTGAGAATTTTGCTCAAAGGCATCTAGTGCTGGTATGTTGTCTATTTCTGAGCTTTCGTTGTAGGCATTTGGCTCTTCAAAAAAGGCCATTTCATCAAAGTTGACTTCTTGGCTGTTTTCGAGAAATTGATTTGTGTGGGCTAGTCCTTGGTTAGCTAGGTCTGTATAGTCTGGTTCTGATGTTAGGTGCAGGACGGCTTCGTATTCTTCTCTGGCTTGTTCGTATTGGTTAAAAACATAGCAGTAGATGTTGCCACGCAGTAGCCTAACGCTGTAGTCTTCTGGCTGCTCTTGGACTAAGCGATCCAAAATGACTGCTGCTTCTTCGTAATTTCCGTCTGTATAGGCCGCTTGGGCCTTTTCGTATTCCTGTGAGTAGTCTGTTGTTGGTGCCATGCAACCTCCCCCTGCCCCCGCGCTTGTATCTTTTTCGTTCTTGGATTTTAAATTTGAATGTGAATATAAAATCTTTAATCTTTATATTCTCAAAATTTTATTTTTTTATGTCGCCCAGCGAGCTGAACGCAAAATTTTGACTTGATCTAGTAACCGCAAAACTCGTTCGCTTTCGCCACTCAATACCCACTGACCGTCTAGAAAGGGTTCCATACTGTCTGGGGCGTTGGTTCTCCTTATGAGTTGTGCGGTGTCTAGCCAATCCATCCCTACGATGCGATCAACAGCTAACCCCAGTATAGTGTCTTGGTCTTCTACTGCAATGACTGGTAGTTCAGGCCGATCTGTGTTTAAAGGGGTGGTATCTCCTAAAAATTGTCCGAGATCGGCTACCCAAATTACTCTTCCTCGCACGTTTAGTGTTCCCAAAAGTAAGGAGGATACGTTGGGGATTGGGGTGATGCGGTCGGGGGATGGCGAGATGACTTCTCGTATCCCTTTGGCTTGTAAGGCAAATTCGTTGCCGGACTGAACAAAAAATCGCAGGTGTAAATCACCTTCTGGGCTTTCTAGTTCTTGAAATTCTGCTGCTGAGTCTGGCCCAATGCCTGTTAAAAAGTCTGGGGTTCCCACCATTGTTTATTTGGCCTCCGATGTTTCCTTGGGCTTGTATGGTTGGCTGTGTGGGTTTTTTTGGCGCGAGTTTGTTGGCTGTTGTTTTAGCCTCGCAATAGTTGTTTGACTGTGCCAACTAATTCTGTGGGCTGAAAGGGTTTTGCTATATAGGCATCGGCTCCTTGTTTCATTCCCCAGTAGCGGTCAAATTCTTCTCCTTTGGATGAACACATCACCACTGGTACGTTTTGGGTTTTGGGATCTGCTTTGAGCCGGCGGCATACTTCATAACCGTTCATGCGGGGCATGACAATATCCAATACTACTAAATCTGGACAGTTATCTTGGATTCGCTCTAGGGCTTCTACGCCATCCGACGCTACGGAAACGGTTAATCCGCTGCCTTTGAGGAGGTTTGAGATCATCTCCCGTTGCGTTACGCTGTCTTCCACAACTAGAACTGTACTCATAGATTCTTACCTGACAAGCTGGATCAAATATATTAACTATTAACGGTCTTCTAGCGTTTGCTGGCGCTATCTGTTGCTGTTATAGCCTTTTTTTTAAGGCTTTTTTTCGGGGGTGTTTTTGACAAGTACACCAGAGCAAATGTTATTTTGCTCACAACAGCTATGTTATGGCTGTTTGGGAGGTTTTTAGAGGAAATAGATACTATAATATTATATTTGCTCATCTTTTGGGTAAGATGGCCGGCGCTACTCTTTGTTTTGAGGAGCGCAAAGCCACAATGCTCAATAATTGCTTTGTGTTTTGCTTAAGCAAGGGGCTTATGGGCCGGTAGGGGTGGGTTTTTATAGTTTGGTTATTTTTATGGTTTGGTTTTTTTGAGGGTGTGTAGGCAATTTTTAGATAGATAGCCTTTGCTAATTACCACTATAACTTTAAGAGCGCCCCTAACCTGAGTTCTCACCTGTTGTGGTATTTTGGTGGGTTTGGCATGGTGTTGAAGTCAATTGAAGGGGGAGGCCGGTGGTAGGGGGCCAGAAATGTCTAGGTCAAGTTCGGCTTCAAGGGCGTCTTCTAGTAATTTTTCTGGTCGGGGTTGGGTGGGATCTCCGGGCCCGGCGTATTTTTCGACGAGCATGAGCAGTTCGCTTTCGCCAAAGGGTTTGGTGAGGTAGTCGGTGGAGCCTACCATGCGAGCTTTTACGCGGTCAATAAAGCCGTCTTTGCCTGTGATCATGCAAATGGGGGTTTGACGAAAGGCGGTAGACCGGCGCAGCATGGCGCAAATTTCATAGCCATCGAGTAGGGGCATGGTGATGTCGCATAAGATCAAGTCGGGTTTGAGTTGAAATACGAGGCTGAGGGCTTTGACGGGGTTACTGATGCCGCTGGCTTCGTAACCGTGTTGGCTGAGAATATATTCGACTGATTTGCGGACGGCTACTTCGTCATCAATGCAAACGATGCGGGGGACTTTGGTGGCGTTGGTAGGAAAGAGTTCCCACCGGCTGTTGCGGTCGTTTTGATTTAAAGGGCCGGTAAGCTGGACAAGTCCTTGCTGGACATAAGGATGTATGGCTCTGGCGACGGTGAGGACGTCACGGTTGAGATAACGAGCCAGCGCTCGGATGGTTGTTTGACCATCGGCCCAGCGGGTGAGGGTGTTAAAGGTGGGTTCGGGTAGGCTTTCGCGGAGTTTTTCAAAGTCAGTGATGATTGGGCATTGGTTAGGAGATTGGATGTGGGGGTGAAATTGCTTCCATTCTTGGATGCGCTGGACGATTTTGGGTACGCAGTTGCTAATCTCTAGGGTGGTGAGTTGGGGGGCTAGGGGGGCGCCCATCTCGAAGATAAATGAGCCGTTATGGAGATCGAGCAGATCAAAGAGGGTTTCGTTGATCATGCTGTGAATGATGTTCCGCCCTTGGGAGGGGGTGATGATCCGGTTTTCTAGCAGCGCCCACAGGTAGCCGTATTCTGGTGCGTTATTGGCCGGTGTGGTGGGGGTGTCGAGGGTGTTGAGGGCGCTTTCTGCTTTATACCGGCGCAGGTAGTCTCGCAGGCGCGATATGTTGCTGTCGCTGTCTGCGGTGGCGTAGATGATTTGGCCGTTGTTGAAGAAGACAAACCAGGACTGTTCTTGTTGCTGTTGGTCGCTCCTGCGTTGCCGGTCGCTTGTTTTGATGACGGTGCTGGCGGCTGGGCTGTAGGCTTGTACGAACAGTTCGCCGGTTCGTTGCCCCAACTCTATGAGTTGCAGGATGCTACGCATATCAATTTCAGTAAGATTTCCCTGCATCCCCCTAAAAGGCTCTCCTTAGAAGCGTTTGTGTTTATTAAAATCGGTCTTTATGGCTTGCTAATAGACGGTTTTATGTGTTTGTTGCCTAAAAAGCGGCCTGTTGTTTTTGGTCTTGCTCAAATCGGTCACGTTTGGTGATGCCGGCTTGTGCAGGAAGTTTGTTTGTTTCTGCTTGATGCTGACGGGTGCGCGAATTGCCTCAAAAGCCTTTGGGTTGCTTTTTAATGTCAGGCGGTAACAACATTTACTCATATCTTGCTCAGCCATAGGCGGGTTTGGATGACGTTATATAATTTTGTTTGTCAAGCTGCCAGCCATGCGCGGGTTTAGAATCTAAACTTCTACTCTATCCTCTAGCTCTTGTCCTGCCAAGGGAGGCCCGCTTTTTAAAGGTGTCTTTGAGGTTTTGATCTCTGGGCTATTTTTGCTGGTGGACAATCGGCAGGCTGCTAAGATAAATGCTTTGCAGTGGTCTTGCTAGGAGGATTTCGAGTGCTTGTTTGGATTGGCAGTTATACATCTAGGAATTCTTGTGCTTTATTTTTTGGCTTTGGCTGCATTAGGTTTTTTCCGGGGCCGGGTTAATTTTTACTCTGCTAAAACTTTAACAGTTTTGTGAACGTTTATGTCTCTGGATCGACTTTTATTCTGTTGCTTGTTTAAGTGAATTTTAATTTATATCAAGGTTTTTAGTTTTTTTTGCCAAAAAGATTGTTAGGACTGAGAATGGTTAGAATTTTCAAGAGATAGACAAGCTGATCTATCTCTTAAAAACTATGCCTAAATGCCGGTATTGTATCTTTGCCTAAAATTGATTAGCTGGGTTTTGACAGCGGAGGTAGAGACGTAAGGCGCGGAACGTCTCTAGTCAAAAAAGCGATAGAAGCATCAAGGCCATAATTTCTAAAGCTGCTGGTCAGGTAAAATATAGATATAAAAGTCCCTAGAAAGCAGAAATTATTTTAATTATCACAGCTAGACGATTAGTAAGGATGGTTTGGGTAAAATAAAGCGGCGTTAAATTCCTGTAACTACTGTTTGTTTTAAGTGTGGAGGTTGGCAGTGGTGAGCCGGTTGTGGTTGATTGTTATTGCTGTTAAGCCGATAGTTAAGATCGTTAACAAAGCATAGGTATCGGCACACTGTCTTTTAAGGGCGAAGGTAAGGGCGAAGGATGGGCTCGCTTAAAGGGCGGCTGGGGCTGGCTGAAAAACAGCGGCAATTGAGGGTGAAAGAAGTTCACGAGGGGAGGGTTCAGGGCAATAAACGAGCAGCCAGCCTAAAAGATAACTGAGCGGGGTGAGTGAGAACGAGAAAAAGAATCAACAGGCTGTGGTATAACCAGAATGAAAAAGTGCTTTTTCATCGGCCCTAGAGGACTCTGGCAATGATTAACTTGCTAGTAGCTGATAGGCTGGCATTTGGGGAAACCTAAATCTAAGCAGGATACGAGATAGGCGCTTGCTCAAACATAAATATTATGTGTTGATCCAAGGGTGAGCGCTTAATGCAAATGTCTGTGATTAAAATTGTAAGGGGAATGGCTCAATAGCACGGTTGCTACGCCTTGGGCGCAGTTTCATAAGTTAAGCTAAGGTGCTGCTTGCAGGAAACGTTTATTTAAAAATTAGTAGTTTTAGATATAAAGAGGACGATCAGCGTGCTGTATCTAGCGGAAGTAAAAATACAAAAAGGCGGTGTCTTTGGTGGGAGTAAGGCTCAACTGAAACTGCTGGCCTGCCAGCGGGGTGAGCAGAGTTGGACTGCTGTACCAGGGGAAGAGGTGATTGATGCTGATGAGGCCGGCAAGTTTGAAAATGGAATGTTGGTTCTGGTTGACTTGAGTGCTAACAAGCAAGTACAGCGTCAACCTCAAGAAGCGGCGCGCCAGTTGGTGAGTATTTTGCAAAATTTCTCGCGGCTTCAGGATAAGTTTAAAACTCAGGAAGAGGAAATTGAGCAGTGGAAGCAATCACTGACTTATCAAAGTCAGGAACTCAACCGGCGCGAGATGGAGTTGCAGGCGCAAGAAGAAGAAATTGGCCAAATGCAGGGGGAGTTTGAGCGTTTAGAGCAAACTCGTCAAGAAATTGATAGTGCGCGGGACCAAGCAAACCAGTTACAGGCGGAGTTGGAGCAAAAACGGCAAGAGTTAGAGAATTCTTGGCAGCAGTTGAATGGTGAACGCCAGCGCTTAAATGAGCAGTTACAGGAAAATTCGGGAAGAAGTTTAGATGAGGAGCAGTCGCGGTATATTCAAGAGTTGATTGAGCATTTGTCTGGGGCGATTCCTCCTACGACGGCGGTGCGTGAGCAGCTTAATCGCGGGTTGGAAATGTTGTCGCTTTCTCAGTCGGTTTTAGACCAACATTGGCAAAATCTTGAGTCTTTCCGGGGACAGGCTCAGCAGTTACAGTCGGAGGTTGACCGGCATCTTTCGGAATTTAACGACCGAGAACGAGATTGCAATTCTGTTCGCGCATCGTTGGATCAAGCGCGGATGGCGTTGAAGGTGCAGGAAAATACTATGCGTTTGAAGGAAGATTACGCTCAGGCGCTTGGGTTGCGTTTGCAAACTCAGGAGGAATTGCACAGTACAATTTACAAGTTTGTTGATACTTCTGATAAGGTGAGTATTAGCCCGAAGGTTGATGTGGAGGCGCTTGAGAGAATGGCGCTCGATGAGTTACAGGGTTTGGTGCAGCAACTTCAGCAGACTTTGGAAAAGGATATTCCGTTTGTGAATGACCAGCAGGATGAGTTGCGCTCTTCGCGTGAGACGATTGATGAGTTGCAGGTTAAGTTGGGCCGGGTTAGTGATTATGAGCGCCGGTCTGTTGAGGAGGAGTTGGCGGATGAGCAAGACCGTTATGAGATGTTGAATAAGACGGTTGAGGGGCAGTTGCGTATTATTCGGGAGCGTAAGGAAATTTTGGCACAACATGAGGGGGTTTTATCGCGCCGTTTGGGTAGGCCGATGAGTTCGCTTTCTGATAGCCAGTTGGATTTTGCGCCGATTTTGAATGTGGTTGAGGCTCAACGTCAGCAAATGGCTGAGGAGTTACAGGGACTTGAGCGGGAAATTGAACAGATGCGCCAAAGTATTCAGCAGGCTCAGGGAATGATTGAGCACCAGGCGGGGGATACTTCTCGCCAGGAAGCCGAGTTAAGGCAATTGGAGGAGGCTTTGGTTTCTCGTCGGACGGCGGCGGCTCAGATGTGGGGTAAGGTGGGTTTGTATGAGGAGATGTTGCAGCCGGTGCAAGAGCGTTTAAATGAGGTTCGTTCGTCTTTGGAAGGGGCAGCAGGTAATCTCAATCATGTTCAAGAAATGGGCGATTATCAATTACAATTAATTGCTCAATTGCGTCAATTTATGCAGGGTTTGATGGGGGAGGTGTCTTAATAAAAATTGGGTTTTTGGGTGATTTTTCGGAGATTGCTAAAGTAGGGGATGTGAAGGAATGCAGGCTAATAATTTTAGGGGCATAAATTGTTTTTAAATTTGGCGGATTTCTATCCATTCTCCACATACTTCGGCATAACTTCCCCCCGGAAATGGATCGCTGCGAGAACGATTAGGTGCTGTTATTAACGCGGTTAATTTTTCGACTTGCTCGAAGTTGGGGGCGGTGGGGAGTATTTCAACTAAAAGCCGGTGTATAACTCGTCTTTGAATGGCAAGATGTGCTGTTTTTAATAACCGGCGATTAATAGCAATTTTTGATAGAAATTCAACATCATCTGATTTTTGTACTATGGCTTTTTCATAAAAATCACCGCACTGCTGTTCGAGATATTCAACATCAGCGCGTAACAATTCTGCGGTTTGACAGAGGTGTTTTTCTACTTGCGGGTTAAAGGTTTCTAAAAGCGGCAATAACTCTAAGCGAATGCGATTACGGGTATAATTTGTATCTTGATTCGTGGAATCTTCCCAAACTTTGATATTATTTTCTTGGCAAAATTGGCCGGTTTGCACTCTGGAAACTTCCAGCAACGGACGCACTAAATCAATTTTGTTTTCTAGGTCAGATAAAACCGGCATTGATCTTTTCCAACTTAAAGCCTGCAAACCTTCTGCACCACTACCACGCATTAAATTGTAGAGTAAAGTTTCGGCGCGGTCGGTGCAGGTGTGGCCGGTTACTATCAAATTATAGTTATTTTTTGTACAAATAGCGCCCAAAGCTTGATAACGCCAGGATCTTGCTGCTGCTTCGGTTTTAGGTATTTGTTGGGCAACTTCCAAAAAAAACGAAACTTGCAAATTTTTTGCTAACTCTGCCACATATTCAGCATTAGCCGCCGAGTCAATACGCCAGCGGTGATCGCAATGAGCAATAGCTAAATCCCAATTCCATTTTGGTTGTAAATCTAGCAACATTTGCAGCAGACAAAGTGAATCTTGACCCCCTGAAACAGCGACCAAAATTCGACTATTTCTAGGGAGGAGTTGCCGGGTTTTTAAAGTGCGGTGAATTTGAGCGTGTAGGGATGTCCAAGACATTTGGGTTAAATATAAAAACTTTATTGGTGAAAATGTAACTGGTGAAAAAGTCAAAAATAGTCTCTTCACCAGTCACAAGTCACGAGTTTAGAAAAACCAACCGTAAGAGTGTAAACCTTTACCCAAAATATTGACACCCAAATAACAAATCCAAACCACAACAAAACCGGCCCCCGCTAACAACGCCGGCTTGCGTCCTTGCCAACCTTTGGTAATGCGAGCGTGTAAATAAGCCGCAAATACCAACCAAGTAATTAAAGCCCAGGTTTCCTTCGGGTCCCAACTCCAATAAGAACCCCATGCTTCATTTGCCCAAACAGCACCGGCAATAATACCAATTGTTAGCAAAGGAAACCCTAAACCAATCACGCGATAACTGATATTATCCAGCGTTTCTGCAAGGTTCAGGCGTTGAGGAGAAAGTACCGCAGCGGTGGCCGGTTCAACGGTGAGACGTTCTAAAACTGCGGTGTTGCCGGTATTGTTATTTCCCTCAAAGGCGGCAACTTGAGGGGCAATGTCTTCACCGGCTTTTTGCAACTTATAAGCCGGAGTGCGAAAACCGCCGGTTCCTACCGAAGATCCATGCAATTCGATATTTTGACCTCTGGTGACAACAAGAAAAGCAATAGCCAACAGAGAACCCACCATCAGGGCAGAATAACTGAGCATCATAACGCTGACGTGCATCATCAGCCAGTTAGACTTGAGGGCCGGTACCAGAGGCGCGGAACCTTGCATTTCTGAAGGCAGAGTTAAAGCAGCAAAAGCCGTGATCGCCATTGCCACCGGCGCTGTCGCAACACCAACCAACCGCGACCGGCTCATATTTTCAGCGATCAGGTGAACAGTGGTGATCCCCCAAGTCAGGAAAAACAAAGATTCGTAAAGGTTGCTGAGGGGAAAATAACCAGCCTCTATCCAGCGGGCACCAAGCAAAGCGGCGATACAAAGATTGGCGACAGCCATGCCGGCGGTACCAAGGGCATTAAGATAGGGAATTTGGGGAAATGCTGCGCCTCCCCAGTAAACCAGCATTGTGATAAATAAAACGGCAAACGAGATATTATCTAACCCGTTTTGAAGTGCGACTAAATCCATGCAATGTGTTCTCCGCAGCTTTTTGGTTGAGGCGGGAGGTGTACGATTACACAAGGCTCCCCATCCGGCCAATAAAGTTTTTAGTGTGTGTGGATCTATCCTATCGATTCTGGTGTGCAGAATGTCTAACAAACTTGAGTTTGGGCACAACCGTGAGAAGTTGTTATCTGTAAAAACCTGGTTGCGGTCGTTAACGAATGCGGTAAACTAGCGGGTTGTGTGCGGCATAAATCGAGGCCGGAATGAACAACAAAGGAGAGGTGCCGGTGAATTTAAACGATCTTGTGGAAGACATCCGCTGTTTGGCGCAGGCTTATCAAGGCGATCCAATTGCGGTTTTAGGTGTATTGCGAGTGCTTGAGTCTTTGCATCGGGAAATTCGGGATGGGATGTTTCAAGAGTGCTTGCCAGAAAACCGGCAGCAGCTTTATGCTTTGCTGCGGGATATTGAAGCGGAGGGGGGATGGCCTCATATTCCGCGTATGCGAGTGCAAGCTTTACTGCAAAGCCTGCGGCTCGAAGCAGCAACTCAAGAACCTCCACAAGTAACTATTTTGCCTCAAGAAGAGTAAAGGCGTTGCCGTTGGTGGCGTAAGCTTTGGCTATTGCCAATTTAATCAAGGAGTTTCCATAGGACACCCAATTTTATCCATCGCGTCGGCTCAAATTTTAATACTTGTTTGAAACTGTACAGGCTTTGTTGCAATTGTAATGCAGAGGGCCGGTTTTGGCTTTGGCGCAGCCAGTCGCCTCGATCCAGTGTGCCGGTGATGGTGTAATTGTTAGTGTAATTGTTGGAGGTCGGTTCGCTGTTTTGGGTGGTCGGAGGAATGTTTAGTTCGTGTTCTATGTCTTTTTGATGAGCAATGAGTAAGTCACAGGCGGGACAATACCGGCAAGACTTGTTTAAAATGACTGGATCGCGTTGTTCTATTTCTATCACTAAAGGCACTTTCCGCAGCTTTGTTTTACCGGCACACTTGGGGCAAGCAGAAAATCGCACGTCTGTGTAGGGGTTGAGGAAAAAGAATCTGTAGCGGCGCGGTTGCTTTGGTATTCGTGTCATGGCCCTGGTTCTGTTGCACCATAGTTTTAGATTAGCTTATTTGATAAGCTATGCTGAAACTGTTATTTTTTTTTAATGTGCTGTGGGGGTGCGGCTGAAGAAAATAGCTTTTAGAAATCCAACTTAGAATCACTATTATAGTTTCACCTCTTTAATATTAGCCAAATCAAACAATATACCTACCGGCCTTTCTTCTTCCAGGTTTTCAATATTTCGTTCACACCTAACACCAAATTGACAAATATCACACGCTTTTGATCCTAAATTAATTTGCGGAAAATCTACCCTCATTTCTTGATAGCATTTCAGCCAGCAGGTTAAATTATTCAACAAAACCGTTAAATCTTCGCCTGTTTTTTTATGTTTGGTTTGATTGTAAGCAAACTTCACAAAACCCGGTGTATCTGGTTTATCCAAATTCGCCTTAACAAACCAATAAGTCATCGAAATTTGTTTTGCTGCGTAGTCACTTGTTTCTGCCAAAACATACATATAAAGCCGCGTTTGCCAATCTTTCTCTAACCGGCTTTTATTTTGGGGTACTGGGTAGGTTTTCCAATCAATAATTTTCGCTGTTTTTTCATCTGCCATCAACAAATCATACCGCACCACCAGCAAATACTCCCCGAAATTTAACGTCCGTTGGTGTTCTGCACTGCGAAAAATTTCTCCTTCCTCCTGATTATCAAAAATCTCAGGTGCCGCCGGAATTAAAGCCTCTAAACAGTGCCGTAATTCCGCGTCTTCTTGCAGAAAAGAATCCACCGGCAGTCCTAATTCTCGCTGCTGCATCAATAAGTGAAATCGGCTCCCCCAAGCCAGCTTTTCTTGTTGTTCGGGAGAGGCCGGCGACCCCAATAAATCCAGATAAGTATGTTGAAATTTTCGGGGACAAGTTTCTAGTAAATTTAGCTGCCCTTGAGATAATCGCATAGCTCACATAGCTGTTAAAAAGACGGGGGAATTTGGTAAAAAACTGCGGAATTTTATTACCCATTCCTGTTTTATTATATCAGAAAAACTCACACTTTTGTCAAGACAAAAACACTGCCTTCATTGCCTCTACCAATTCGCAGATCGGCATCTAAATAAGTAATATCTAGCCAGCCTTGCTGTTCGCGGGGTTCGAGTTTAAAATCAAGGGCAACAAACTTTTTATTTTCTTCGATTTCGGCAATATAATTGCTAGGGGATTGATAGCCAATCAACCGCTGTAACCCAACAATAGAACGATTAAATTTCACCTGAACCCGACGATCATTGACTTGTTCAAAACCGGCAACCACACTGATAATACCTTCTAAAAAAGGTACGCCATAAACTTCAGCAATATTATAAACTTTCGATTCATTAACCCGAATAGATTGATAAATTTGGCCTAGTTTGAAAACAGGAAATTGATCAATTCCTAAAAGTCCGCGACTGGTTGTATAAAGTAAGCGCCAATCGCCATTAAGTAAATCTGCGGCTTCCAGAGGACGAGGCGTAGGGTTGCGGTCTTCTAATTTGGCAACCGCTGATAAAATAGCAGTTTTATCGGTTGGTGTTGCCAGTAAACCGCGATTTTTGCCAGCAATGATTCCTAACAATTCAGCTTTGCCAAGCATAGGGGTGACAGAATAAGAATGAAGAATTTTACAAACAGCGACTGAGCGAACAAAGGCTCACCTCAGCCAGAACCCGCCAAAAATGCCGGTGAACTGCACTGATTTTAACGCAAGGTTGTAATATACTGATGGCAGTTGTTAGATGTGGGCGATTTTATTTGCAGGAGTCAAGAATGTATAACCCGTCACTGCGTGAAGAACCTCGCTATAAAATGGCAGACGTTATTCCCGTAAGACAAGAATCTTCTTTGATCGTCTGGCTGGAAAATACCGGACGCATGATTGCCCGCGATGCTTTAGATCAAGACTATCTCGAAGAAGAAGCAGCCGAATTTTCTGAGTTGATGTCAGCAGAGGAAGGCACTTTTGATATCGAAGAAGATGACGATGATGATGAGATCGCACTGGGTGATATCGTCTAATTGCTGATGGTTAATGGGTAATGGGGGTTTTAAAATTACCTATTACCTTTTGCCAATAAGCAATTAAAGTGTTAACCGGAGAGTCGTTCTCAGTCTCAGGATAATTGGTGTGAGGAGTACGAGAGTAAAACCTGTGGACGCAAAATTATTTCCGAGTTCTTCATTGAAACTGTCAGGTACTAATTTGTTTTGGCTGCTAACTACCGGCCTCAGCGCGGCGGTCTTAATTTTAGACATCACAGCAGGCCGGCTTAACAATTTAGGCGCATCGCTAACTTTACCATTTTTGATTTGTGCGGGTGTGGTAACAATAGCTGGTTATTGGACAGTGCCGGTGTTACAAAGATTAAAAACCGGTCAAATTATCCGAGAAGACGGCCCCCAAGCGCATCTTAAAAAAGCAGGCACTCCGACAATGGGCGGGGTGTTTTTTGTGCCGGTGGGTGTGATTATTTCTTTGTTGTGGGTAGCATTTTTTCCCGCAAAAGATAGCGGTCAAATTGCAGTTTTTGCCGCTGCTATGCTTACCCTTGCCTACGGATTTATTGGTTGGTTAGATGACTGGCAAATTTTACGGCTTAAATCCAACAAAGGAATTTCTCCTAAAACAAAACTCGCGCTACAAATAGGATTTGGGGCGCTTTTTTCTTTAGGGTTAATTGTGCAAAGCTATTTCACAAAAACTCTGCCAAGCAACATTACAACCATCGCCTTACCTTTTGGTTTGGCTATCCCTTTGGGATTAATATTTTGGCCGTTTGCTGACTTTGTTTTAGTAGCCGAAAGTAACGCCACCAACCTCACCGATGGTGTTGATGGATTAATGGGAGGACTTGGTGCCATTTCCCTATTAGGATTAGGTGCAATTGTTGCCCCCACTTCCCCCGATTTAATGATGTTTTGTGCCTGTATGAGCGGCAGTTGTTTGGGATTTGTTGCCCACAATCGAAACCCGGCGCGTGTCTTCATGGGAGACACCGGCTCCCTTGCATTAGGTGGAGCATTAGGTGCCGTTGCCATCCAAACAAATAACATTTGGAGTTTATTAATTATTGGCGGAATTTTCTTTATTGAAACGCTTTCCGTCATGGCACAAGTTGGCTATTATAAAGCCACAAAAGGCCCAGATGGCATTGGCAAACGCCTTTTGAAAATGGCTCCTTTGCACCATCATTTAGAGCTTTCTGGGTGGACAGAAAGACAAATTGTAGCGATTTTTTATGTAATCAATGCTTTGTTAGTTCTCCTAGCATTGGCGGTTCATTAAACTTGTTTGTAGTGAGGGCTTAAGCCCTCATTAACCGCACCGCCGAAAGCATTTTTAAAATCAAATCTTCTTACCTCCATCCCGCTCTGCAAGGCAAACTACAAAGTAAAATAAAATGGTATGAGCCGGTGGGTAGAGAAATCGGCATACAAAGACATTCCGCATCAAAACACCCCATCCCCAACCCTAAATTCATCTGCTATAGGCTGCGTTTATCTGCGGTTAAAAAAATGACTTTTCTCCCCAAAACCTCCGTAATCATCCCCATCCATAACGGAGAAAAAGACATCCCCGAACTGCTAGAATGCTTAGAAAACCAAACCTACCCCAAAAACTTAATAGAATACCTCCTCATAGACAATAACAGCACAGACAACACCCCTAACCTCTTAAAAGCAGCAAAACTCCCGCCCCTTAGCCAGAAAGAAATTCAAAGTTCCTACGCAGCCAGAAACACCGGCATCCACGCCGCCACCGGAGAAATTATCGCCTTCACAGATGCCGATTGCCGACCCAAACCAAATTGGTTATTAACATTAATTCAGCCATTTGTCAAGCCTCAAATAGGCATAGTTGCCGGAGAAATAATCGCTTTACCGGGTAAAAGTTTGCTCGAAAAATACGCCCAAAAAAAAGAAATTTTATCTCAAAAACACACCCTCGCTCATCCCCATTGCCCCTACGGGCAAACAGCTAATCTTGCTATTCGCCGGCAGATATTTCAAGAAATGGGATTATTTCGCCCTTATTTAACAACCGGTGGCGATGCAGATATTTGTTGGAGAATTTTAAAACAAACAAACTGGCAACTCGAATTTGTCCCCGAAGCCATAGTTCAACACCGGCACCGCTCAACTTGGAAAGAACTGCATTCTCAATGGAAAAAATATGGTCAATCAAACCAATATTTACATCAATTGCACGGGATAGACTTAACAAGAGAACTGACAAAAAAAGAATTTATTTATAGAATAAGCCGGTGGCTAATCAAAGAACTACCCCTCACCACAATCAAAACAATTTTCGGGCAAACTCCACCCCTAGATTTATTAACCACCCCCATAGATTTGTATTGCTTTCAAGCTAGAACTGAAGGCCAAAAACAAGCCACCTTAAGCGAAACAGCCAAACAAATAGAAAACCTGGAAAAATCACCCTAAAATTAGCGCTACATCTGTATTGAACAGCCTTTTTTCTAAAAAGTCGTTTGCCCAAATCTTGCCCCAGAATTATCCCTATAGCTAAACCCCCGCCTACGACCAAAGGAATAGACAAAAAGGCAAGCCTAAGCAATAAAACCCGTGCTAAACTGAAAAAACAAGCGGCAGGGGAAATCAAAAATGAGCGTTGCCAAACAAAAAGAAAACAGCGAAAAAATCTCATCAAACACAGCAAAACTCGTACTCGTGGATGATGAACCAGGACTCAGAGAAGCAGTACAAGCTTATTTAGAAGACAGCGGCTTTACTGTCCACGTTGCAAGTAACGCCAAACAAGGCTTAGAACTCGTAGACCAAAAACAGCCGGATTTGGTAATTACAGATGTTATGATGCCGCAAGTTGATGGCTATCAATTTCTGAAACTACTGCGTGAAGATCCCCGCTACAAAGCTTTGCCGGTTGTATTTTTAACTGCTCGCGGCATGACAAGCGACCGCATCCAAGGATATCAAGCCGGTTGTGATGCTTACATTTCCAAACCATTTGATCCTGATGAGTTAGTTGCTATTGTGGGCAATTTATTAAACCGCAGAGAAGCTACAAAAACGGTTCCTGCGGATGGAGAAACGCCGGATATTACGGAATTGGCCAGCCAAATTGCCGAGATAAAATCTTTATTAACCGGTCGCACCGGCATACCCCAAAGCCCTAGCCCTATTAAAGTAGACTTAACACCCAGAGAGCAAAGTGTTTTAGATTTGGTAGCCCAAGGTTTAATGAATAAAGAAATAGCCCGCCGGCTCGATACCAGTGTTCGCAACGTAGAAAAATATGTGAGCAGACTCTTCAGCAAAACCGGCACAAACAGCCGTACTGAATTAGTCCGTTTTGCCCTGGAACACGGTTTAACGAAATAGGGTTTTTTTGGGGTAGGTACAGTCTAGGCTACCCCTACGCGCCCTCCTCCATCCGCAGTCCGCGTCCCCAGTGGCTTTACAATAAAAAAGCATCATAAAGAATGCAGCTAAAGCCACATCACAAGTAAAACAGCCCATGACAATCAAACGAATTGCGGCAATTTTGGTAATTTTTTTCAGCCTTGCTCTGCCCGGTTGCGTGGCTTCTGCCGCCGCCGGCCTTATTCCTTATGTTGATAGCGTCGATGGTTATCAGTTTCTTTACCCCAATGGCTGGCAGGAAGTCAAGGTAAGCAATGGCCCGGATGTGGTATTTCACGATTTGATTGAAGATACCGAAAACCTCAGTGTTGTGATTAGTCCAGTGCCCGAAGGAAAAACCCTGGCCGATTTAGGCGATGCAAGCGAAGTGGGTTATAAACTTTCCAAAAAAGCGATAGCCCCGGAAAATTCGGGTCGCACCGCCGAATTGGTTTCTGCTGAATCTCAGACTGCCGGTGATAAGACTTATTATGTCTTAGAATATGCAGTGAAATTGCCAAACAATAAACTGCGTCATAACTTGGCAAGTGTTGCAGTCAGTCGGGGAAAACTTTATACTTTTAATATTTCTGCGACCGAAAAACGCTGGCAAAAACTTAAGACAAAATTTACCCAAGTCGTCAATTCTTTTTCTGTGTATTAGGGACTGATGGGGGCGGGAACCCCTGCACCGCCCCTACGGTAATTGTTTGTTTTAAGGGGTTTGTTGTTAGTAGGAAATTTTCATCAAGTCCCAACTTTAAGCCTCGCTTTTTCAAATTTCAAATTTCAAATTTCAAATTTCAAATTACCTATCTAAAAGCGATATGTTGCCGCTATTTTTATTAGCTTCTGCTTCTCCTGCTCGCCGGCGCTTGTTGCAAACTGCCGGCATTGATGCCATTGTGTGTCCGAGCGATATTGATGAGTCGCAAATTAAAAAGTCTGATCCGTCAGAATTGGTGCAAACTTTGGCAGAATTGAAAGCCGAAAATATTGCTCTGCGGCTGAAAAATGGGGAAGTGCCGGTGAACAGTCCGCCATTACCTGAGAGTGTTGCTTCTTGGTTAATTGCTGGTTTTGATTCGGTGTTGTGGCTGAAGGGTGAAATACATGGTAAACCGGCAGACGCAGCCGAAGCAATTGAGCGCTGGAAAATGATGCGTGGTAACATCGGAGAGCTTTACACCGGCCACGCATTAATTGATTTAGCTACAGAGAAAGTTCTGGTTGCTACGCAGGTGACGCGGGTTTATTTTGCTCAGGTAAGTGATGCAGAAATTGAAGCGTATGTTAGCACCGGCGAACCGCTTAAATGTGCAGGTTGTTTTGCTTTAGAAGGTAAAGGCGGTTTGTTTGTAGAAAAACTGGAAGGTTGCCATACAAACGTGATTGGCTTGAGTTTGCCGCTGCTGAGAGAAATGCTTGCCAAACTTGGCTACAAAGTCACAGATTTTTGGCAGTAAGGGCGAAAAAATACCTTAAAAAAGGGAAAAAGTGCGGAGGGATTGTGAAAAAATCAAAAATTTAAAACCCAAAATTAAGGGTGCGGATTGCATATAAAATCAGGAAGATATTTAGGCCAAGGCTAATTAGTAATAACAGTTTTTGGGGCGGGAATTGATAAGTGTTATGTGCTGCTTCTTTAGCCCATAAAGTTACGTTGGCGAGTTGCTGCTGGATGCCGTCAAGTTTCCAATGGGTACCACCATACAAACCTTCTAAGGTTTTATTGACTTCGGTTATTTGCTTTTCTAACTGCTCGATCTTGTGAGATAACTCAACTTCTGTGTTGAGATTGGCCGGTTTCAACGAGTAGGTTAATTTATTGTTGCTCATGGCGGATTTATCTCCTCTAAAAGTGTACTTTTTTCAAACTCTAAGCCGGTAAATAAATTTGATTTCGCGGGGTTTAATGCAATTGAGGTCGAATACGTTACCTACTTTATTTATAATCTATCTTCTGGCCCTGCTAACTCTCCCGTCAGTAAGATTTGCTGGCCCCACATAAGAGGGATTGTCGATATGATGGCAAATGGCATGATATAGAATGGATAGAAATCACAGGCGACTGCCCTAGGGATGAGATTTATTTTTAACATTTAGTTTGCATTGGTGGATTTAAATTTTTATCCTTTTGGTCGCCAAAATTCAGTTGGTAAATTGAAAAAGAAGGTGAAATAAAGTCAAGAATTATATAGTTATAATGCAGGAAGATAGTAAGCCCATCGTTTAATTTAGCAAAGGAACGCCCCAAAATGTGCAGTAACATGGCAAACGACCGGCAAGCTGAACAAAAACCGACGGACTTGAAAAACAAAATTACAGAGATTGAGTGTATTGAACACGCCAATTTTGCTGGAAATGAAGATATAGAAAATAATGTTTATGTTCGGGTGGCTGCTTTAGAAGAAGCCAATGCCAGATTATTAGCAGAAATAGAAAGGCGAAAGCAGGCGGAACAAGCGTTAAAAGAACAACAGGAATTTTTGCGAATGGTGATTGCCAATGCGCCTCTTACACTTTGGGCGCTTGATGCTAATGGGGTGTTTACATTTTCGGAAGGAAAGCTATTAGAAAAGTTGGGAATAAAAGCAGGGGAAGAAGTTGGAAAATCGGTTTTTGAAGTGTACCGGCAGGTTCCGGAAATTGTCGAAAATAGCCGTCGTGCTTTGCGGGGAGAAACGTTTGCCGCTACTGTAGAATTGGCAGGATTAGCTTTTGAATCGTGGTACCGGCCGGTTTTGAATAATAGGGGCGAAGTTATCGCAGTGATTGGGGCTGCATTTGATATTACTGATCGCAAACAAATGGAAGAAGATTTGCGAGAAAGTGAAAGAAAAAATAGCAGTTTGTTGAGTGCGATTCCTGATTTAATTTTTAGGATGAGCCGTGATGGGACTTATTTGGATATAAAAGCACCAAAAAATAGCCAATTATTGATGGCAGTGGAACAGCAAATTGGGCAAAATATTTATGACGTTTTGCCGAGGCCGGTGGCAGAAAAGAGAATGTATTATCTTGAAAGGGCTTTATCCACCGGCCAGTTACAAGTTTTTGAATATCAATTACCTTTTCCTGATGTTTATCAGCGTCATTATGAAGCGCGAATTGCGGTGAGTGGCGATTCGGAAGTGTTAACAATTGTGCGGGATATTACGGAAAGAAAATACGCCCAACAAGCCTTACAAGAAGCAAAAGATCATCTACAAGCTGTGTTAGATGCGGTGCCGGGGTGTGTTTCTTGGGTGAGTTCAGATTTGAAATATTTGGGAGTTAATGGTTACTTAGCAGATATTTTTAAACTGTCTCCAGAAAGTTTTATGGGCCAAGAAGTAGGCTTTTTGCAAGCGGCGGGTAAATTGCGAGAACTTTTAGCAGATTTTTTTAAGTCGTCCAATTGGGAATACTGCCAAGAAATTGAGACAAATATATCAGGAGAAGCGCGCCAGCATTTAGTTTTTGCTCAAAAGTATAATTCAGGAAAGATGGCGGTTTGTGTGGGGGTGGATATTAGCAAATTAAAAAAAGCCGAAGCCGAGCGAATGAAGGCAGAAATCAAATTACGAGAAACGCAAGAACATGACCGACTTTTAGCAGAAATTGCTTTGAGAATTCACCAGTCTTTAGATTTGCAAGAAATTCTGCAAACAACTGTTGATGAAGTCCGGCATTTTTTGCAAGCAGATCGGGTTTATATTGGGTATTTAGATGAAAATGCGGATGGCAGAATTGTGGCGGAATCTGTTTTGTCTGGGTTTCCTTCTGTGTTGGATTTTGTTACAGCCAGCACTCTTTATCGGGAGGAAATAAAACCATTATTTGACAGCAATTCTGTTCGGGTTGTGAATGATATTAGCCTAGCAAATTTTTCGCATTATTTAGCAGAGTTTTATGACAAGTATCAGATTAAAGCTAGTCTGACGGTGCGGATTATTTTGGATGAAGAACCCTTTGGCTTATTGGGGGTAAATCAGTGTGCTGCTGCTCGGAATTGGGAGGTATTTGAGATTGAATTGCTGGAACGACTGGCGACGCAAGTAGCGATTGCTATTAAACAAGCAAAACTCTATAAAAAGTTGGAAAATCATAAGGATGATTTAGAAAGACAAGTGACCGCAAGAACGGCGGAACTGCAAGAAAGAAATCAAGAATTGCAAGAGTTGAACCGGCTCAAGGATTTATTTTTACACGCGGTAACGCATGACCTCCGCACGCCGGTGATGGGGTCATTATTGGTGTTGAATAATTTATTGAATTTGGGTGAAATTAATGGAGCTTTAAGCTCGGTAATTTCTGTGCCTAGTTCGATTTTAAAGCGGATGAAACAAGGAGCCGAACGACAGTTAAAAATGATTAATTCATTGCTGGAAGTGCACGCAACTGAAGTGCGAGGAATGCGGTTACAGTGCGAGCCGGTTTGTCTGAGAGAAATGATGCAAAATATATTGGAAGATTTACAGCCTTTGCTGCTTGAAAATCAAGCTTTGCTCAGGTGTGAAATTTCCCCGAATTTACCTTTGGTAATGGCTGATTCGGCGCAGTTGTGGCGGGTGTTTGAAAATTTAATTGTCAATGCTTTAAAACACAATCCCCCAGGGTTAGAGTTAAGTTTTACGGCTATTTGTGAAGGGGGAGAAAGCAATTTTGATGGCCAAATTATTCGCTGCGCCCTGAAAGATAATGGTGTGGGAATGACTCAGGAACAATGCGAGAAGCTTTTTGATCTTTACACTCGTGGTAGTAATATGCGCCGCTCAATGGGGTTGGGTTTGGGGTTATATTTATGTCGGCAAATTATTGCGGCTCATCAAGGCGAAATTGGTGCTATCAGTACGCCTGGTGCCGGTGCGACTTTTTGGTTTACTTTGCCGGTTTTTAAGCCCTGAGCGTGTGATCCCTGATCCCTTTCCGAAGGGTCACTTGTGCAGAGATCCGGGCTTTGTCTCCACTTTTTTTATTGGCATTTGGATATTAAAACCTGGCAACTGGTTAAGAAAAACTTTATAAACTAGGCATAAATTTCTTAAAAAATTCCCCGGATTTTTTAGATAGTTATGATTATCCTGTTCAATCAAAGCAAGGTTGCCGGCCAAACGTTCCTTTGCTATGATGTCAATAATCAAAATTCCTTAAAAATTCAAGCTCTTGTAAACACCCAAGAAGCCCTTTTTTATTCATCTTGGGTGCACTACGCGCCACTTGCGCGGACATCTGGGTACATCTGCGTTGCGCTACGCACCGCTTGCTCCTAAGCGTAGTGAGCGATAGCGTTACATCTGCTGTTCCAAGAGAAAAATTATTTATGCAACCAGAATCCCAAAATTTCAATTTGAATTCAACAACATTTAACCAGATTTTAGTTGAAAGCACTAAGCTAAAACAGTATCGGATAGATGTTTGTATTCACCAGTTAATCGAAGCAACAGCGCTTGGCAACCCTGATGCCATAGCGGTCATATTTGGCCAGGAAAAACTTACTTATCAAGAACTTAATAAAAAAGCGAATCAACTCGCTCATCACTTACAAAAACTAGGCGCTGGGCCTGAATTTTTGGTGGGAATTTGTGTTGAGCGTTCCCTAGAAATGATAATTGGTGTTTTAGGAATTTTAAAAGCAGGAGCAGCCTACGTTCCTCTTGATCCAACCTATCCAAAAGACCGGCTCACCTTTATTCTTGGAAATACAAAAGCGCGAATTGTTCTCACCCAGCAGCACCTTTTAAATATCGAAAATTGTGCCGGAATTTATGAAAAACAAGGAGCGGAAATTATCTGTTTAGATACCGACTGGCCGGTGATTTCTCAAGAGAGTGAAGAAACGCCCATCAGTGCAGTTAAGCCAGAAAATCTCGCTTACATTATTCACACTTCTGGGTCAACTGGCACCCCCAAAGGCGTGCAAATTATGCACCAGGGGGTTTGTAATTTAGCCGCTGCCCAAATTCAAATTTTTAATATTCAACCCCAGGACAAAATTCTGCAATTTGCTTCTTTGAGTTTTGATGCTTCCGTGTGGGAAATAATTATGGCATTGGTGCCGGGTGCTACCCTAATTTTAGCAAAACAAGAAAGCCTTTTACCAGGCCGGGCTTTTCTTCAATTGTTACAAGAACTAAAAATTACAACTCTCACCATTCCCCCTTCAATTTTGACGCTTTTACCGCCCGAAGAATTACCACTATTAAAAACAATTATTGTCGCTGGGGAAGCCTGTCCTCCCAATTTGGTTAGCCGGTGGGCAAATAACAGAAGATTTTTTAACGCCTATGGGCCCACAGAAATCACAGTTTGCGCCACCGTTTTTGAATGTTCAACAAATACCGACACACCGGCCATTGGTCAGCCCATTTTGAATACAGAAATTTACATTTTAGACAGTAATTTACAGCCGGTGGAGGAGGGATTTGCCGGGGAAATGTATATTGGGAGTGCCGGTGTCGCCAGAGGCTATTTAAACCAGCCTTCCTTAACCGCAGAACGCTTTATTCCCAACTTTTTAAAAAGCCCTAATAACGATTTCCCAATTCTTTATAAAACAGGTGATATTGTTCGTTATTTACCCGATGGAAACATTGAATATGTCGGACGTAGCGACTATCAAGTAAAAATTCGGGGATTTCGCATTGAACCAGGGGAAATAGAGGCCATTATAAATCAACATCCCGCTGTCCAAACCTCCGTAGTAACAGCCCCAGAAAAAAGCCGCTTAGTTGCCTATATTTTGCCAAAATCAAACTATCAATTGCCCCAAGAAAACGAACAAATTTCTCAATGGCAAAGCCTCTATGAACAAACCTACAGCCAAACCTCAACAGAAATAGACCCCAGATATAACTTTAGTAATTGGAATAGCAGTTACACCGGCCTCGCTATTCCCGAAAACGAAATGCTCAAATGGGTAGAAAGCACCACCGACCGCATTTTATCACTCAAACCAAATCGCGTTTTAGAAATTGGTTGTGGCACCGGCCTTTTATTATTACGAATTGCACCTCAATGTAGTTACTATCACGGCCTAGATTTTTCCCAACAAGCTATCAACTACCTGCAAGAACAAATAAACACAAAATTTTTTCTTCCCCAAGTTAAACTTTCTCAAGGAGATGCTGCTAACTTGCAAAACTTTGAACCTAAAAGTTTTGACACCATAATCATTAACTCAGTCATCCAATACTTCCCTAATATTGACTACCTAAACAGCATCATAAAAAATGCCCTTTCCCTGCTAAAAGCTGGCGGCAATTTGTTTGTAGGCGATGTAAGAAACTATGAGCTTTTGGAAGCTTTTCATGCTTCTATTCAAATTAATAATGCCCCAGCTAACCTTAAGCGAGAGCAATTAAAACAGCGTATCCAAAACCAAGTTAAACAAGAAGAAGAACTTCTTATCTCTCCAAGTTTTTTTGCCCAACTTCCCCAGAATTTCCCCGAAATTGGCAGCTTAGAAATTCAGCTAAAACGCGGAGAATTTCAGAATGAGTTAACAAAATTTCGGTACGACGTAATTTTAAGAACCAGCCAAAATTCAGAATTTAGTCCACAAATAGAAAATTTGCCATCTCCGATCTCCCTCGAACAACTCCAAGAATATCTCCAACAAAACCAAACAGAAAACTTCACAATCTGTCAAATTCCAGATGCCAGAACGTTTAGAGAAATCCAAATATTAGAATGGTTAAACAGCAATAGTTGTGAAACTATGGGAGAATTTTTATCTCGTCAAGTAGAAAAAACAGGTATCGATCCAGAAAAACTCTGGCAACTTGGCGAACAACTTTCCTATGACATCACCCTGACTTTATCCCACACCCCCGGATACTTCGATGCTACTTTCAAAAATTTAAACCCAAGCGCACAAAACTCTCTGAATGATAGCCATATTAACCTTGAAAAAGATGCTAATTCCTTACAATCAAACTCGCCTATTATTGCCGGGAATTTTCCAGAAAATACAATTTATGCCAATAATCCTTTAAAAACCAAACTTAACCGGCAACTCATCCCCTTATTACGCGAATTTTTGCAACAAAAACTACCTCCTTACCAAGTCCCCAACGCTTATGTATTGTTGGAAACTTTACCCCTGACTCCTAACGGAAAAATAGACCGCGCAGCATTACCCTCACTACCAGAAAATTTGCGTGATGAAAACAGCTTTGTTGCGCCTCGCACACCCTTAGAAAAAAGCATTGCTGATATTTGGGCAGAAGTTTTTGGCGTTGAACAAATTGGCATTCACGAGCATTTTTTAGAGTTAGGCGGTCATTCATTACTTGCCACGCAGATCCTTACCCGTGTGCGAGAAACTTTAAATGTGCAATTGCCATTAAAAGCCTTTTTCGACACCGGCACTATTGCAGAACTTGCCAAACAAATTGTCACCTTTCCGCAATTATCTCCTGGCAAAATTCTCTCCCCAATAACAAATCACCAATCCCCCATCCCCCTCTATTTCGGCCAAGAACAAATCTGGTTTTTGTCACAAGTTTATCCAGATTTACCTTTATATAACCAACCTTTTACCATTTCAATTCCTGGCATTATTGATGTGCCGGCCTTGCAATTAGCTCTGGATAAAATCATCGAACGTCACCAAATTTTACGCACAAATTTTGATGTAGTAGATGGCGAGCCGGTGCAAGTGATCCAACCCACTTTTGTATGGCCTTTGTCTGTTATTAACCTCGAAAATTATCCCGAAAACCAGCGGGAAGCCGAACTTTTAAAACAAGCAACCTTAGAAGCTAAACAAAAATTTGATTTAAGAAAAACGCCTTTAGTTAGAGGCACATTATATATCGTTGGGAAAAATGACAACCGGCTTGTTTTAACCATTCATCATATTATTTTTGATGGCTTTTCTTTATATGATGTCATGCTGCGGGAATTAGCCGCCTTGTATGAAGCTTATAAAACCGGCCAACGTTCTCCCTTGCCAGAATTGCCGGTGCAATATGCTGATTTTTGCGCTTATTCTCGCAGAGTAAATCAAAGCGACAAACTCAAGCCCCAAACTGAATTTTGGCAACAAAAACTTGCTAATTTACCCACATTAGATTTACCCACAGACCGGCCCCGTTTGCAAGCTTCAACCTATCGCGGTGCAAGGCAACCTTTATTTTTGTCAAAAACCCTCACAGACAACCTTAAAACGCTTTTTAAGCAGTCAGGTGTAACGTTATTTGTTACCCTTCTCGCAGCCTTCAAAACCCTGCTTTACCGCTACACCGGCAGCGAAGATATCCCCATCACTACCCCCACTGCGGGAAGAAACTTTGCAGAAACCGAAAAATTAATTGGATTTTTCCTCAATCTTCTGATTATTCGCTCTTCTGTTAACGGCGAATTAACATTTACAGAATTGCTACAAAAAACCCAAGAATTAACCTTAGAAGCTTATGCTCACCAACCCCTCATCGAACCGCGAACAAATTACCAAATCTTATTTACTTTAGAACCTCCCGCCCCAAATTTGGCTGGATGGAGTGCGAGTCATTTTGATATTGATACCGGCACTTCTAAATTTGATTTATCGCTGGAACTTTACGAGACAGTGCAAGGATTAACTGGCCGCATTGAATACAGTTCAGATTTATTTGACAGCGCGACAATAGAGCGGATGATAGGACACTATGAAACCTTACTTGATGCAGTTGTTAAAAACCCTGATTTGCCGTTAAGCCAACTGTCATTATTAACCCCACCCGAACGTCATCAAATTTTAATTGAGTGGAATAACACCCAGCAAAATTATCCACAAGATAAATGCTTGCATCAGTTATTTGAAGCGCAAGTAAAACGCACCCCCGATGCGGTGGCGGTTATTGACCCCCAAACTAAAGATAACATTACCTACAAACAACTCAATGCCAAAGCGAATAAACTAGCCCACTACTTACAAAAACTAGGAGTGAAAAAAGAAGTTTTGGTGGGCATTTGTATGGAAAGATCAATTCAGTTAATTACCGCTGTTTTGGCAGTTTTAAAAGCCGGTGGAGCCTATGTACCACTTGACCCAAATTATCCAGCAGAGCGGCTAAATTTAATATTAGAAGATGCAAAAGTGCCGGTTTTACTCACCAAATCTCGCATTTTTAAAGAGCGTAGCGAGTTATCAGCAAAAGTTGGGCAAATTATTTGTTTAGATCAAGAAGAAATACTGGCCGATGAAAGTGAAAAAAACCCGATATCTGGGGTAACACTTGACAATTTAGCTTATGTAATGTACACATCAGGTTCCACCGGCACCCCCAAAGGTGTCATGGCTTTACACCGCTGTCCAGTCAACCGTTTTTATGGAGAAATTTACCCCTTAGAACCAAACGAAGTTTGCTGTCAAAAAACATCCTTAAATTTCGTTGATTCTCTTTGGGAAATCTTCATGCCATTAATGCACGGACTGCCTACAGTTATTATCAGCAATGAAGTTTTAAAAGACCCCCCTCGCCTTATTGAAACTTTAGCAAAATATCATGTAACCCGCCTGATGTTGGTGCCATCTTTACTGCGGATTTTGCTCGATACAGAAACTAATTTACAAAACAAATTGCCCAAATTAAAATACTGGTTTTGTGGAGGAGAAGCGTTAGCTACCGAGTTAGCAAATCGTTTTAAGCAACAAATGCCGGAAGCAATTTTAATGAATCTTTATGGCTTATCAGAATTGTGGGATGTAACGTGGCATCAGCCTCACCAAGAAATGAATTATGGCGCATTTATTCCCAATGGAAAGCCTTTATCTAATGTCCAAGTTTATCTTTTAGACAAACATCTTCAACCTGTGCCGGTGGGAGTTCCGGGTGAAATTTATGTCGGCGGACATGGAGTTAGTCGCGGTTATTTAAACCGGCCTAACTTAACGGCAAAAAGTTTTATAAAAATGGAAGATTTGGGGCTGGCGACAAGTGAATTATTTCCCCAAAACTCCCTGCCTAATTCCCAATCTGTCATTTACAAAACCGGCGATTTAGGGCGTTATTTGCCAGACGGAACTATTGAATATTTTGGACGCAGCGATTATCAAGTAAAAATTCGCGGTTTTCGCGTAGAGATCGGCGAAATTGAACACTTGGTAGAACAAGATGGTAGAGTAAAACAAGCGGTGGTAGTGCCGGTTTTAGCAGAGGAAAGTCAGCGTTTAGTCGCCTATGTAGTGCCGCATTCTGGCGAAACCATTTCTGGCAATAAATTGCGCCGTTTTTTAAAAGCCAAATTGCCCGACTATATGCTACCTTCTGCTTTTGTGATTTTAAAAAAATTGCCAATGACTCCCAGTGGAAAAGTCAACAGACGTGCATTGCCGGTGCCGGTTTTTAACAACTTGGAAAGAGAAAAAGATTTTGTAGCCCCTCAAGATGAAGTTGAAAAAAAATTAAAATTAATTTGGGAAAACTTGTTAAAAATTCGTTCAATTAGCATCAAAGATAACTTTTTTGAAATCGGCGGTCATTCCTTATTAGCGGTGCGTTTATTTGCAGAAATTGAAAAGAAATTTGCCAAAAAATTACCGCTAGGCACGTTGTTTGAAGCTCCGACAATTGAGCAATTAGCCCAGATTTTGCGAAGCGATAACAAGACGCAATGCCGGTTGTTAGTGCCAATTCAACCAGAAGGAAGCAAACCGCCTTTGTTTTGCATTCATGCACTTGGTGGAAATGTGCTTTCTTACCAGCTATTGTCACAATATTTAGGTAAAGATCAGCCTGTTTATGGGTTGCAAGCGCGGGGCGTCGATGGGCTAGAACTTCCTAACAGCAATTTGCAAGAAATGGCTGCTAACTATATTCAAGAAATCCGCTCTGTACAACCGCAGGGGCCCTACTATTTGGCAGGTCATTCACTGGGAGGGTTGATAGCTTTTGAAATGGCACAACAGCTTATTAGGGAGGGGGAAAAACTGGCATTTCTGGGGTTGTTTGATTCGTTTAGCCGAACATTATTAGATGAGGAAGAACCTCCATTTTTGGAGCAGCTTTCAATTCATTGGTTGAATCTTTCTCGCAAGGGAAATAAAGATAAAATCATTTATATAATTGATCGGATTTGGTGGAAAATAGAGGCGCTGTGGGAATATATAAATAAGCAGGTTTATTTGTGGCGAGGATTGCCTTCTCCTTCTGAACTTCCGGAACATTTAACAGCAGTTATCCAAGGAAATATGCAGGCAGTAAGAAGTTATGTTCCGCAAATTTATCCAGGCAGTATAACGTTGTTTCGTTCTCTTGAACGCCCGACAAAAAACTCTTACGATCCGTTGTTGGGATGGGGTGATTTAGTGGCTGGAGGTATGGAAATTGTCGAGGTGCCGGGGCATCATTCCACAATGATTGTTGAGCCTCGTGTGCGCTTTTTGGCAGCGGCGATAAAAAATTGTTTGGAGAAAGTGGAGAAATAACTTAAACCGCCCCGGCAAATTCAAACTCAAACCAACCCGGCCCGCAAAGCCACCACCGCCGCCTGCACCCGATCATCCACCGCCAACTTATTCATAATCCCGCGAACGTGGGTTTTAACGGTATTCGGACTTAAAAACAACCTTGCCCCAATCTCAGGATTACTCAACCCGTCCACCATCAAGCGCAAAACCTCCAACTCCCGCGCTGAAAGCTGCCCAAAACTACCCGCCGGCATCGCCGCAGGCAGCCTCAAATGTTCCACCACCTTTTTAGCAATCTGTGGATCTAAATACGTCGCCCCTTCCATCGCCGCCTCTATCGCCAACAACAAACGATCAACACTCGCCCCCTTAATACAATAGGCATCCGCCCCACTAGACAACGCCGCAATAATCTCTGTCTCTGTTGTATGCGAAGTCAACATCACCACCCGCACACCGGGCAAAGCCTGCTTAATTTGTTGTGTCGCCGCAATTCCATCCAAACGCGGTAGGCCAATATCCATCACCACCAAATCCGGCTTTAAGCGCAACGCCGCCGCCACCCCTAAATAGCCATCCTCCGCCTGACCCACCACCAATAGCTGAGGATAAGCAGCCAAACTCTGCTCTAACCCCAACTGCATCATCGGATCATCCTCGATAATCAACAGCCGGATCGGCCCAGACTCAGCCCGTAAATTTAAAGTAGAAGCTTTCTCAAAACTCATAACGACGCCCCAAAACAAAAACTATCAACCCAAACCGGCACCCCTAAATTAACCGGCACCAAAAGCCACCGGCCACTTTCCGTCCATCATCTTTATAACATTTCCCCCTCCCCAAAAATAATCTACGGTTATCCTAGCGAGATACTGTTGTATTTTCCCAAAACCTCTGATAGAATCGCAAATATTAAAAAGAAGGAAAAATAAAAACCTATGAGCCTTCACCCTCCACAGCTTCACAAAACCTGGATACAGCAGCCCCCCACCGGCCTCCATCACAGCGAACCCATGTTCTTGTACTTCGCCTATGGTTCCTGTATGTGCCCGGTTGACCTGAAGCGCTCATTAGGTGAAAACACTCATCAATACGTCATCGGCCCAGCAACCCTCAAAGGATACCGCCTCGGATTTTACTGCCATTCAAGTCGGCGAAACTGTGGCGTATTAGACATCGTGAAAGATCCCACCGCCAGCGTCCAAGGAGTCCTCTACCAACTACCCTGGCGACTCAGCCACCTCCTAGATGAACGCGAAGACGTCCCCAGAGGCGGCTACCGGCACGAAACAGTCGAAATTCACAGTAACGGACAAACCTACACAAACGTCCGCACCTACGTTGTCATCAACAAACTCCCCCAAGAACTCGCCCCCAACGACTGGTACTTCAACGTTGTACTACGCGGCGCCCTCACCTGCGGCCTACCAGAACAATATTGCTGGACACTATTTAACCATATGTATCAACTTCAACAACGCGAATATCAAGAACCCACTCGTTTATGTGCTTAGTCATTTGTCTAGTTGGGGCCGGTTGAGGCGTATTTTGACTTTCAGTAGGAATTTAGGGAAATTAGCCCTTAGCCTCAAATGCCGTTTCTTAGCTTATAGCGTTTCTCTTTTAAATTAATTCCAGAAGCGATTTTTAATAACCAGGTTCCTAAAAGAAACCGGGTTTTTCTTTATCCCAATTAGATGAAAAACGCTATGAAAATCATTTAAAACAACCAGACATCATAAATAATTTGGCAACCAAGATATCTGGGGGGTTGATAGTTAGTTATCGGCCCTACTTTTGCTCAACAATCAACCCTAAAAAAGCAACTAATCAAGGGCAATAATATAATAACGCTCCCGCACCGAAGGCCCGCGTACGACAACTTTAATCCTCCGACTCGGAGGAGTATGAACAATGGTATTAAATTTTCCCTCCGCATCCGTAGGAATTTCCACGTTATCAACATAAACTAAATCCATCGGATCAACCTGACCAATGATCCGCGCACTTGTCCGTCCTAACTTCAAAACGCGAAACATTTTTAAATCAGAAATCGTTGGACTTTGTAAGGGACTTACCGGCGCTTCCCCTGGATTAATCACCGTAAAAAAACCACGATTTACTAATACTTGCCGGTTTTGGCCGGCCACCGCCACTTGACCATCAATTGTATCTGCACCCGTCTTGCCGGTGGAACTCACATCTACCCCAAACGACGTACCGCTTACCCCAGCTACCCCCGCCGGTGTCCGCACCCGCACAGGCGAACTGCTCACTGTCGTACTATCTTGCGATAAATTATTAATTCCCAAGCCTGTCAGCGTCGGTAAACCGGCCACTTCTTGACTTTCCACCCCAGAATTGCGGGCCGGTCTAGCCACCGACCGAGCAATCGAAAGCCTAACTCTTCCCCTGGGAACCGCAAGCGCCGTTACTTGATTAGGGTTGACACCAACCGGCCCCGACAGCGTTTGTATTTCCAGCGTCGAAAGTTCCGCCACCTCCACCACGCCAATAAAACTATCGACCCGTAAACGCGCCGTCGAATCAACATCCGTCATTAATACATCCTGCGCCGCCAAACGATCCCCCACTTGAGCCGGCCTGCCATTAATCATCACTTTTCCATTCAGTTCTTCCACAACCAGCGCACGGCCAGACTGCATCTGAGCAAGGATACCATTTGTGGCAATCATATCAATTTGTTGGGAATCCAAAACCTCAGCGTTATCAAATGCCGGTGTTTCAGTTCCAGTATTAGCTGTTTCCCCAAAAGCCGGTGTTACCACCATCCCCAAAAATAAACTAACCCAGAGAAAAGCCGGTTTACAGCCTTTTAAAAGCTTATTCATCTATAAAACTTCCCATCAATAGCAAAACACTGTTTATCATACCCTCAACTCTTGGCAAATCCGTATTTTAAACAGTGTTAGCTTTTTTACTCGGTCCAACTTTCTCAAAATCAAAAAACAATACAGACGAATTCAACCACAAAAAGGTTTCAAACCAACCCAACAAATAATGCCTATTGTCCCGATAATGGGTAGCAACTTTGGAAGAATTATTATATACTTCACAGTCAATGTTTAAACATTTAACCGTTATGCCTTCCCACCACAAAAGCTACCCTTACGGCCACCTCCCCTTCAAAATTAAACCTTCGGTTCTGCTTTTAATGTTGAATTTGATATTATTACCAGTTCCGGTGACTGGAACTTTAGCAAAACCCCTGCAAATTAGCCAACAAACCCCTACTGTGCCAATGGATACGCGCCGCACAGAAGCCGACAGACTTTTTAAAGAAGGTTTAGACCTTTTTCAACAAAATACACCTCAATCCTTACCCCAAGCCTTAGAAAGATGGGAAAAAGCATTACAACTTTATCAAACTTTAGGAGAACGAACTAAAAAAGCGGAAACATTATCAGGAATGGCATCTATTTATAACAGCATGGGCAACAAAGTCCAAAGCGTAGAAACTTATAATCAAGCTCTGAAATTATATGAAGAATTAAACGACAAAATAGCAATAGCTGATACGTTAAATAGTGTCGGTTTACTCAATGCCGATTTAGGGAAATTTGACCCCGCCTTAGAAGCCTATCAACAAGCGCTGAGCCTGTATAAAGAATCAAAAGACAAAGGAGGAGAAGCCTACACTTTAAATAACATGGGAGTTGTTTATGATGCTAAAAGCGAATATCAAAAAGCCCTAGATGCCTACAATCAAGCCTTGCCTTTATGGCGAGAAATGGGCGAAAAAGGAGTGCAAGCAACAACTCTTAATAATATAGGTGCAATTTACGATAGTTTAGGGCAGTATCAACAAGCCTTGGAATCTTATAATCAAGCTTTAGAAATTTATCAAGAAGTTGGAGACAAAACCGGCATTCCCCTAACTTTAAATAATCTTGGCTTAGTTTATTCAAACACCAATCAATATCCCGCCGCCTTAGAATTGTATGAAAAAGCATTGCCTTTATGGCAACAAACCGGAAACAAACGTCGGAAGGCTACAACGTTAAATAATATTGGCTTTGTTTATGCGAATACAAACGAATTAGAAAAAGCTTTAGATGTTTATAATCTAGCCTTACCTTTGTGGCAGCAAGCCGGAGATAAACGGGGGGAAGCGAGTACCTTAAATAATTTAGGATTTGTCTATGCCAATTCAGGGGATAATAGCAAAGCTTTAAATTATTATAACCAAGCTTTAACACTCCGCCGAGAAGTCGGAGATCGTCCCAAAGAAGCGCTAACATTATATCGAATTGCTATCGCTCAAAGAGAGCAAGGCAACTTGGAAGAAGCCAAAAAAGAAATAGAGTTAGCCCTAGAAATTATCGAAGATTTGCGAACAAAAGTAGATTCGCAGGAGTTACGGGCATCTTTCTTTGCTTCCAAGCAAGATTATTATGAATTTTACATAGATTTGTTGATGCAAATGCACAAGCTTTATCCTAACAAGAATTATCAAGCTTTGGCATTGCAAGCAAGTGAAAGAGGACGCGCTCGTTCGCTGTTAGAAATTCTGACGCAAGCAGGGGCAGAAATTCGCCAAGGAGTAGAACCGGAACTATTAGAAAAAGAAAGCACCTTGCAAGAACAACTGGCGGCATTAGAAGAGAGAAGATCACAACTTTTAGGAGGGATTTATAAAAAAGAGCAAATTATTAATATTTCCACAGAAATTACTAATCTTTTAAATGAATACCGAGACGTGCAAGCGCAAATACGAGAGACAAGTCCCCGCTATGCAGCACTGACACAACCACAACCTTTAACGCTGGCGGAAATTCAGGAAAAAGTGCTGGATAAAGATACCGTATTGCTGGAGTATTCTTTGGGGAAAGAACGCAGTTATTTATGGCTTGTTACTCAAGATTCAATCACCAGCTATGAATTACCGTCGCGCGAAAAAATTGAAAGCCTTTCTCGACAATTTCGGGATTCTGTAATGGTTCCTACGTTGAGAATACGCCGACAAAAAACCTTACAATTTTCTCGTGCTTTAAGTGAGATGATTTTGCAGCCGGTGGCGGAAAAATTAGACAATAAACGTCTGTTAGTTGTCAGCGATGGAGCATTGCAATATATTCCTTTTGCTGCTTTGACGAAAGCGAAGCAAAATGAAGATTATGTGCCTTTAATAGTTGATAATGAATTGGTGAGTTTACCTTCAGCTTCAACAATTGGAGTTTTGCGGCGGGAACTTGCAGGAAGGAAAGCTGCGTCTAAAACATTAGCAGTTTTGGCAGATCCGGTTTTTGCTAAAAATGATGAGCGAGTCAAAGAAGTAAAATCTCTTGAATTCGCACCGCTATCCCCCGCCAATGATTCAACGTTTAAAGCGCTTGGATCTAATTTTAAAAGGCTGCCTTTTACGCGCACGGAAGCTGAAGAAATTTTAGCTTTAGTACCAGATTTTGAGAAAACTAAAGCTTTTGGTTTTGCCGCCAACCGCGATTTGGCAACGAGTGCGGAGTTAAGCAATTACAAAATTGTGCATTTTGCCACACACGGGATTTTAAATAGCAGCAAACCAGAGTTATCAGGGTTAGTTTTATCGCTGGTGAATGAACAAGGAATCGCCAAAGATGGGTTTCTAGCTTTGCCTGATATTTTTAATTTAAATTTACCGGCAGAGTTAATTGTTTTAAGTGCCTGCGAAACTGGTTTAGGGCAGCAAATTCGTGGCGAGGGGTTGGTAGGATTAACAAGGGGTTTTATGTATGCCGGTGCGGCAAGGGTAGTGGTGTCTTTGTGGAGTGTGGATGATGAAGCAACGGCAGAATTAATGACAAATTTTTATCAGGGAATGCTAAAACAAGGATTAACGCCAACTGCCGCTTTACGCGCTGCACAAATCGAAATGTGGCAGCAAAAAGACTGGCAAACGCCGTTTTTCTGGGCCGGTTTCACCCTTCAAGGTGAATGGCAGTAGAGTGGTGTTTGTTGATTCGCTTAGATTTTAGCTTGCAAAAGCAACAGGATACAAAGGTAATTTTATGGATATGAAAAGCAAAAATATTCTCGTTTTAGGAATTATTGCCAGTTTAATTTTTCCCTCTGTTAGTATTGCAGCATTGCCTCACTCTCAACGCTTAATTAGTATTAAATTTCCCCCCCCATCGGGACGAGGATCACCGGCCAGAACAGCGGGAGGAGGAACGCGCAACGGTGATGTAAAATGTACAGAAGGAAAAATACCTCTAACCGCCTTAATGCCTACCCGTCAAAATGTTGGTATTACCGTTTCTCCCAACCCCACATTTTTTATCTATGTGCCACAAACAACTGCTAAACAAGGTCAATTTGTGGTAGTCGATGACGAAGGCAATGATATCTATGTTGATGAGTTTGATATTCCCTCGCAACCAGGAATTTTGCAAATTAATTTACCTGATACAGTTTCCTTAGAAACCGGCAAGTATAATACTTGGATGTTTTCATTAACTTGCAATGCAGAAAATCGTGCTGAAGATGAATTCGTGCAAGGATTAATTCAGCGTACCGAACTCAGCGCCGAGGCTCAAAATAATCTCGAAAATGCCACGACACCTGTAGAAAAAGCCGAAATTTATGCAGAAGCAAAAATCTGGAATGAAACTCTTGTCAACTTAGCGCCGATGCGAAATTCCTACCCGGAAAGCTGGCAAGAGTTGCTACAATCAGTAGGATTAGAAAATCTTGTTTCTGAGCCTGTTTTACCTACTGGAACCTAGAAAATAAGGTTATTTATGCAATCACCCTGGAAACAATTTCTCTGGCAATGGCGCGGCGTTTTGTTAACATCGCCAACCATTGCTATTTTTATTATCTTGCTGCGGTTCACCGGCCTTTTACAATCCTGGGAATGGGCCGCTTATGACCAATTTTTACGCTTGCGTCCCCCCGAACAAAAAGACAGCCGAATAGCGATAGTAGGTATTAATGAAGCTGATGTTAAAAAGATAGGCCAAGCAATTATTCCTGATCAAGTTTATGCGGATGTTATCACTAAATTAAAAGCGATGCAACCGGCAGCCATTGGTTTAGATATTTATCGAGATCAGCCGGTGGAACCAGGACATCAAAATTTAGTTAAAATCTTTGAAACAACTTCCAATTTAGTCGGTATTGAAAAAGTAGTTGGTGAACGCGACCGAGATATTATTCCGGGGCCACCAAAATTAAAAGAAAAAGGACAAACCGGCTCAAATGATTTAATTCAAGATGCCGATAAAAAAATACGTCGCGGATTAATAGATGTTAAAAATAATAATGATGAAACAATATATACTTTTCCCTTATATTTAGCCTTACTTTATTTAAATAAAAAAGGCATTTCTCCAGAACCCATCGAAGGTACTAACAACTGGAAACTCGGTAAAATGTACTTTACGCCTTTTGAACCAAACGATGGTGGTTATGTGCGAGCAGATGCCAAAGGTTCCCAAATTTTCCTCAACTATCGCAGCGGAAACCAGCCTTTTGAAATTGTTTCTCTCAGCGATATTTTAGAAAACAAAGTCCCGCCAAATTGGGCACAAAATCGTATTATTTTAATTGGCACAGTTGGCGAAAGTTTTAAAGACGTATTTTTTACCCCCTACAGCAGCGATTTGATCAGCTTGCCGGTTTTGATGCCAGGAGTAGAAATTCATGCTCATTTAACGAGTCAAATTATTAGTACAGCTTTAGAAAATCGAAAGTTAATTAAATCTTGGCCAGAAATTGTTGAGTGGTTATGGATTTTTTTCTGGTCAACTATAGGGGCAATCATAACTTGGAAATTGCGGTATTTTGGCGGCGTAAAAACTTTTCCTGTTCAGCGGTTAGCCACTCCTATTTTAATTAGCGGAATTTTAACCGCTATCACCTATTTAGCTTTGTACTGGGGGTGGTGGGTGCCGGTAGTTCCGCCGATTTTAGCTTTGGCCGGTTCAACTATTACTATTACCGCTTATATTGCTCGTAGTGCCGGTGATATCCGCAAAACTTTCGGACGCTATCTTACCGATGCAGTGGTAGCGAATTTATTAGAAAATCCTGAAGGTTTAAAACTCGGAGGCGAACGCCGAAAAATTACCATATTTACTTCAGATTTACGGGGCTTTACAGCCATTTCTGAAAGATTCCAACCCGAAGAAGTCGTCAAAATTCTTAATTTTTATCTTGGTTATATGGCTGATATAATCACCGCCTATCAAGGCACCATTGATGAATTTATGGGAGATGGTATTTTAGTCTTATTTGGTGCACCAACTGCGAGAGAAGATGATGCCAAAAGAGCAGTCGCCTGTGCAGTGGCAATGCAGCAAGCAATGACTGCCGTAAATGAGAAAATGAAAGAATGGAACTTACCCGCCTTAGAAATGGGAATTGGCATCAACACCGGCGAAGTTGTAGTAGGAAATATCGGCTCAGAAAAACGCACAAAATACGGCATTGTTGGCAGTCAAGTTAACCTCACCTACCGCATAGAATCCTACACCACCGGCAGCCAAATTTTAATCTCAGAAAGTACCTTAAAAGAAGCAGGGGATATTGTTAAAATAGAAACTGAAAGGCAAGTTCATCCAAAAGGCGTTGCCCATCCAATTATGATTTATGAAGTAGCTGGAATTGGCGGAAAATATAATCGTTTTCTGACAAAAGAAGAAGAAATATTTTTAACACTTCCACAACCCATCGCCCTACAATATTCCTTAATTGAAGGCAAAGATGTCGGCGATGCAATTGTTTTCGCCAAACTGGTTAAACTTTCAGCCAAAAGCGCAGAAATTTACACTGATGAAACTCAGCCGGCACTACCCCCACCCCTCACTAACCTCAAAATTAATTTATTCAGCACAACTGAACCCAGCAAAAGTGAAGATATCTATGCCAAAGTATTAGAAAAGCCAACCGGCGAGCAAAGCTTTTATATCCGCTTTACCTCCAAACCGCCGGCAGTTGCAACCCAACTAGATGAACTTTATAAAACCTTAAAAACCACATGAATCCAGCACAAATTCTTAATCAGGCATCTCAATTTTTTACTTATCGATTTAAAATAGCCGGTGCAGAACTAACCATTTCTTCAATCTTTCAGATAATTTTATGGTTAACTCTGCTAATTTTATTTACGCGAATATTAAAGAAATTTCTCAAAAGCCGGCTCCTCGTTAAATTTAAAATTGATGAAGGCAACCGCGAAGCACTTTCCACTATTATCAGCTACGCCTTTGCTGTTTTAGGATTCATTCTTATTCTTCAAACAACAGGATTTAATTTAGCTTCAATTGCCGTAATTGCTGGTGGTTTAGGCGTTGGCATTGGTTTCGGTTTACAAAACATTACTAATAACTTCGTCAGCGGATTAACCTTACTCGTTGAAAGAACCGTAAAAGTAGGTGATTTTGTTGAATTTGATGGTCTTTCTGGCTATGTTAAAGAAATCGCAATTCGTGCTACAATCATTCGCACTCTCGACGGCAGCGATGTCGTAGTTCCTAACAGCAAATTAGTTGAAAATAAACTCGTAAACTGGAGTTTAGAAAGCTATACAGGACGCATTCATATACCCATAGGCGTTGCTTATGAAAGCGATCCGCTATTAGTCACAGAAATTTTATTAAAATCTGCCTACATGGAATCGGCAGTTTTATCCGATCCAGCCCCCAAAGTTATTTTTAACGGCTTTGGTGATAACGCTCTGCATTTTGATCTCCAAGTCTGGATTAATCGCATTGATCAAAAAATCCCCGTTACCAGTTCTATAAACTTTATAGTTGAATACAACCTCCGCCAGCAAGGAATTAATATACCCTTCCCCCAAAGAGATTTATGGTTGCGAAATCCTGAAGTTTTAAACTTTGGCCGCCGCCAACGAGAAGTACCTCAAGAATTAGCCGAAGTCCACCACCGGCCTATACCATCTCCCGCCGTAAAACCCCTAGCCTTGCGCGATTTACTACGACAAGTTACCTACTTTCAAAACCTCACAGACTTAGAACTGCGGCAATTAATTGAAATCGGCTACCGCAAACGCTTACTAGCCTCTGAAATCCTATTTCACGAAGGCGATCCGGGCAACGCTTTTTATATCATCTTGTCAGGTTCCGTAGAAGTTTATGTCGAAAAAATTAACAAACATCTCACCAATTTAACAGCCGGAAAATTTTTCGGCGAACTTGCCTTAATGCTCGGAATTCCCCGCACCGCCACCGTGCGAGCCAAAGAAGAAACCATCTTATTTGTGATTACAAACAAAGGTTTTGAAAAGCTTTTACGCGAAAATCCTGAACTCTCAGAAGTCATGGTACAAGAACTTGGAAAACACCAAGAAGAACTCGCTCAACGTCAGCAACAACTCCGGGAAATGGGATTAGTTAACGCCGCCGAAGATGATAAAAATCTCCGGGTTTGGGTTCGTAAACGCTTAAAAAACTTGTTTAGTCTCTAACCTCATCCCCAAACTACCCCCTCAAAGTCATCTAACCATCCTACGCTTCCAAACTTTTCACCGCTTTACCATAAAAAATGAAATTTTTAACCTTTCTCTGGATAGATTAAATTTACTTCCTCTTTCTCCCCCTAAGATATAGGCCAATTTAAATATGTGTGTTATTATTAAAGTACGGTAAACCCATCGGGATTTAGTACATTTATGGAAAACACCAACAAAACCGCCAATTACCAACTAGCCGCCTCCACAAACGAAGTTTTAGAAACCGAAACCATAACCCCCATAAAACCCAACATTTTAAAAAAGCTCCGAGGCGGAATTTTATTAGTAATTGGCTATCTACTATCCCCCCTTTGCTGGTGGAACGACCTAATATTTAATTTACCTATCGCCTATTGCTTTGGCTACGCTTGCAGTTGGTTTTCCCCCGATTTAATGCTACCAGCCTCCATCGCCGGCTACTGGATAACAAACATCGTTGGGATATTATTTATGCAAGCCGGTGCTCTCGACGTTTTACAACAAGACAAACCGCGTAACCTCAAACAAGAACTGATTTCAGGATTTATATCATCCACCGCCTACACAATCCTAATAGTTGCCCTCATTCAATTTAAAATATTAGAAGTCCCTAACTTATTTCCCGGCAGCTAATTCAGCAACTTTTTCAAGCTCCGAAAATCCAAAATAAAAGCTTTATTAGGCTCCAAAAATTTCTTTTCAACCCTAAAATATCAACTATGCTACCATATCAAAATAGATAGCATTTTCCAAAAAGTATGAAAAGAAAAACCAGCCTCACAAAAGCCGGCAAAATAGCCTTACTCATCGCCCTTATAGCCATTATTTTTAACCCCTTTGTCATTGTTAACGCAGGTCAACGGGGTGTTTTAATGTTATTTGGAAAAGTCCAAAACAACATCTTAAACGAAGGAATACACCTCATCATTCCCCTTGCAAACACCGTCCAAAAAATCAGCGTTCGCATCCAAAAACAACAAATCACCTCCGAAGCCTCCTCAAAAGACCTCCAAGACGTTTTTACAGAAGTTGCCCTAAACTGGCATTTTTTCCCAGAAAAAGTTAACCTAATCTTTCAACAAATCGGAGATGAAATGCAAATCATCGACCGCATAATTAACCCTGCTGTAGAAGAAGTATTAAAAGCAGTTATGGCAAAATACACCGCCGAAGAAATCATCACAAAAAGAGGAGAAGTTAAAAGCAATGTAGACAACCTACTCAGCACGAGACTCGCCACCTACAACATCGCAGTAGACGATCTCTCCCTTGTTCATGTTTACTTTTCCCAACGCTTTAGCGACGCCGTAGAAGCCAAACAAATCGCCGAACAAGAAGCAAAAAGAGCCGAATTTCTCGCCCAAAAAGCCGCTAAAGAAGCCGAAGCAAAAGTCAACATCGCCAAAGGCGAAGCCGAAGCAAACCGGCTCCTCAGAGAAAACCTAACCCCAGAAATCTTACAAAAACAAGCCCTCGAAAAATGGAACGGAACTCTGCCCATAATTGTCGGAGAAACCGGCGCCAGAGTCTTGCTGGATCTCCAACAAATCATCACCCAACAGACCCCCACACCCCAACCAACCCCACCCCCAGAAATACCTCAGCAACCCATTAATTAAACACTGTTTAAAATTTTTTCAAAAGCCCGCGCAATCCGAGTTTGAAAACGCTTTTTATGTTTTAAAGATAAAAAGAATCGTTCAATTTCTAACTCCACTTCTAAGCCATCCTTTTCTACTGTTACACCTATTTTCCGAAGAGTCTCAAGTTGAATTTCTTTAGATACCATTAGCTCAGAAATAGCCGTAGCGCCGACCCCAGTTTCCACAACTGCCTTAACCATTTCCCCCGTATTTAAAACCAATATAACATCCAAATTACTAATAGCAACACCCCAACTTTCTAAAGCCTTCTCAAAACTCTGCTGAGTCCCCGAACCAGACTCTCGCATCACCCAGCCGGTGCTATAAAGCTCAGCCAAATCAATTTTACCCCGCTCATACCAAGGATGAGACTTGCCCACCACAATCACCAAATGATCACCCCCCACAGGCTCAAAATCCAAACAACTTTTTAAAGAAGGTTTCACCTCCGCTTCAATCAAACCCAAATCAAACAAACCAGTCGCCGTACCCTCACAAATCTCCTCAGTATTCGCCAAAACACAATCTACAGAAATCCCCGGATACTTACGCTTAAACCGGCTAATTTTTTCTGGCAACCAATAATTACCCACAGTCAAACTCGAACCCAATTTCAACTCACCCCGCTGAAAATTATTTAATTCTCTTAACCCCCGTTCCGTCAAAGCCACACAATCCAAAATTTTTTGTGCTTCAACTTGCAACAATTTACCCGCCTGAGTAATCTCAATACGCCGGCCAATGCGATGAAAAAGCTTAACTCCATATTCCTCTTCCAAACTTTGAATCGCCGAACTAACAGCTGGTTGAGTAATATAAAGCATCTCCGCCGCACGAGTAAAATGCTGCTCTTCAGCGACCGCTAAAAAAATTCGTAACTGCTCAATCGTCATTCGCGCCATAGCCAATAGACTCTGCAAAACAAAACAACTTTCCAGGCTAATTGAAAGCATTTAGCCCTCTCTGTACTAGCCCAAGAAAAAAATAAATAAAAAATCCAACTTCTTTTATATAAAAATATAGTAAAATAAAGAGTTTGTCTGTAGCTTCGATTACTTGAAGTTATTAATTTAATAAAAAAAAACATTTGCTTCTATCGATTACTCCCCGTAAATTAATATCAAGCCTTTGACAGCCGGCACCAATCCAAGGCCAAATCCACAACTCAGCACTCCCCGCACAATCAAAATGATCTGCTTCTAAAACCATGTGCTTGGGGCTTAAAAGGGAGACAAACAAATGTCAAAAGCCAAACAAATAAATCAGAGTGCTCACGGGCTCAAACCAGACTGCCTACCCTTCGGAGAAGTATTAGGCCAATCCATCGCCGTCATCGCACCAATCACCACCCCAGCCGCAAATTTAGGCTTAATCTTTGCCCTTTCAGGAAACGGCACCTGGCTAAGTTTTCTCATTGGAGTAATCGGCCTAACATTCGTTAGCCTAAACATCAATCAATTCGCCAGCCGATCCGCTTCACCAGGCTCTCTTTACTCTTACATAGTCAAAGGACTTGGCCCCACCTTCGGCGTCATTTCGGGCTGGAGTTTAGTCCTCGGTTACCTCTTCACAGGAATGTCCGTATTATGCGGATTCGCCAACTTTGGAGGCACAATCATCTCACATTTAGGCATCCATATTTCCCCAATCACTTTATTAGCAATCGGAGCCGGAATATCTTGGTACTTTGCCTACAAAGATATCGAACTTTCCGCCCGCGCCCTCTTAATATTAGAAGGAATATCCGTCGCTTTAATTCTATTTTTAGGCATCATTATTTGGGCACATAAAGGCTTTGCTATCGACCTAAATCAACTAAGCCTACACTCAGCAACCCCCAGCGGCATAGCAATGGGACTCGTCCTCGTCGTCTTCGGATTTTCAGGATTTGAAAGCGCTACAACCCTCGGAGACGAAGCAAAAAACCCCCTAAAAACCATACCCCTTTCTGTTTTAGGCAGCACAATCTTAGCCGGCATTTTCTTCATCTTTATGGCCTACGTTGAAGTCCTCGGCTTCAGTGGTACCACAGCAAACCTCGCCGAAAACGAAGCCCCCTTAAGCTTTCTCGCTCAACAAGCCGGCATCGGCTTCTTAGGAGAAATCATCAGCCTTTGCACCCTAATCAGCTTCTTCGCCTGCGTTCTCGGCAGCATAAACCCAGCAGCAAGAATCTTCTTTATGATGGCGCGTCACGGACTATTTCATAACTCCTTTGGCGAAGCCCATGCTTCTAACAAAACCCCCCACATTGCCGTCACAATGTGTTCTCTGCTCATGTTTTTAATCCCCACCAGCTTAACCCTATTTCACGTCAAACTCTTCGAGAGCATGGCCTACTTCGGCACCATCTGTTCCTTCGGTTTCTTAATGACCTATATTCTCGTTTCCATTGCCGCCCCATTTTATCTGTACAAAATCAAAAAACTCCGGCCAATTCACCTCATATTCTCAATCTTAGCCGTAGGATTTATGATGATACCAGTCCTCGGAACCACCGGCATTCCAGGGAGCACCTTATTCCCCGTCCCCGAACCTCCCTACGACGCCTTTCCTTACCTCTTCTTACTCTACTTAATCACCACCTGCGGTTGGTTTATTCTCCAAAGACTACGCTCCCCCGAAATCATCACCCAAATGGAACAATCAATCGAAGAAATTCACATCCGCTTTAGCGATGCCGACAACATTTAAAAACTAATTCCTCTCCTACCATTTTTATGAAGCTAACAAACACATCTCCCAATTCATAGCCACCTTCTTAAGCAGCTAGATAAATATCTTCCCTAACGCTTCAAAAAAATGGTATCCAATTTGTTACTTTAAAAAAGGAAAAAACACAATGAACCTAATTCATGCAATCCCCACCGGCCTAACAGCCTTCACCGCCACAAACCTCGACGACTTAATCATCCTGCTGCTGTTTTTTTCCCAAGTAAACACAACCTTTCGCCGGCATCACGTCGTATTAGGACAATATTTAGGCTTTTTTGCATTAGTTCTCGCCAGCCTCCCAGGATTCTTTGGCGGCATGATTTTTCCCCCTCATTGGGTAGGCTTACTAGGTTTAGCACCCATCGGATTCGGTTTAAGCCGGCTACTCAACCCTGAAAACGAAGAAACCGCCGACGAAACCCCACCAGAAATCGAATCATCTCAACCCTCTACTTTAGCCAACATTTTCTCTCCTCAAACCTACAGCGTCGCCGCCGTCACCGTCGCCAACGGAAGCGATAACATCGGAATTTATGTTCCCCTATTTGCTAACAGCGCTTTAGAAAGTTTAGCCGTCATTATCGGAGTTTTCTTTACACTCGTTGGCGTTTGGTGTTACGCTGCCTATAAACTAACTCATCAACCAACAATCGCCGAAATCCTCACCCGCTACGGCAACCTCTTCGTCCCCTTTGTCTTAATAGGATTAGGCGTATTTATTATCCTAAAAAGCCACGCCTTAAGCCCCCTCGCCTTACTCGCAAGCTGTCTATGTTTGATGGGTTTAGTTAAAAAAAATTGGGGTCAAAAACCCATAGAACACAACTTAGCAGAATAAAAACGGAGACGTTATGGACTGGCTTACCGGGGTCATTGTAGCTGGAGTTACATCTTTTGTCGCCACAAATATTGACGATATTCTCATCTTGACAATATTTTTCTCGCAAGTCAACGACAACTTCCGTCCCCAGCACATAATAGCCGGTCAATATCTTGGTTTTAGCCTCATCCTTCTTGCTAGTCTCCCCGGTTACTTTGGCGGTTTAATTTTACCTAAACCCTGGATTGGTCTTTTAGGATTTATCCCCATCATTATCGGCATAACTAAACTCTTCAAGCCTGAAAAGAACTCCCAAGAAGTTCAAAATGTTTCCATAGACTTATCCTCTCCCACCGGCACAGGTTTAAATTCCAAAGTCGCCCATTTCTTTCATCCCCAAACCTACAAAGTCGCCGCCGTAACCTTCGCCAATGGAGGAGACAACATCGGCATTTATGTATCCCTCTTTGCCAGTAGCAACGCACTCAAACTCAGCATTATTCTGTTAATTTTTTACCTCTTAATCGCCGTTTGGTGCTATCTCGCTTACTGGCTGACTCGCCACTCAGCAACCACAAAAGTTTTATCAAACTATGGTCATGCCCTTGTCCCCTTTGTCCTCATTGCTTTAGGAGTATTTATCATCGCTGAAAACAAAAGCTACACTTTGTTGAGCTTGTCTTTTACCCACTTTTAAATTCCTCAAATCAAGCTTTTTTCTTTCTTTTTAAAAACTCATATAAGAAAAAAATTAATTATAAATAGGAGGCAAAATATGCGAAATTAGAATCAAATTTCAAACAAAATTTTCTGTAAAAAAGCTAGAACCTAAAAGCTAAAACACAGAAATTTTCTACCATTCTCTACCTTTCAAAAACCTTACAAACTAGGAAAAGGAAAAAACCATGAACGTTTTAACCACCCTTCTGATCGGTCTGATTTTCGTCTTAAACTTGGTATTTGCACCGGCCTCATTTGCCGAACCAGAAACACCTTCCTACGCAAAAAATCCTGACTACATCCAAATCACACAAAGCCTCAACACCCTGAAAGCCGCCCAAACAAACCAAACCCTAGCGCAAACAGCAACCCCCGAACAAATTCAAAAACAAATAGCCGATTTAGAATTTCAAAAATACACCCTAGAAACCGGCCCCCGCTGGGGACAATGCCAAAACCAAACCGGCAAAACCATCGCCGTTTATGGCCCCAAACGCAAAAAATCCCCGTCCTCCTATGAAAACGCCCTTTACTTCCTAGAAAACGGACAAACCACCGCCTACGAATGGGACTGTGACGGAATTTATTTACCCGCCGGTATCAAAGTTAGCAGCTTAGACCAAACAAAAACCGCCCAAGAAATAGGCACTCCCCTCGCCCTCAAAATCGTCGATGGCACCCAATTAACCATCAAAAACAACCCCGAAACTTCAGCCCTTGAATTCACCGCACCCTTTGCCCAAATATTCACAGCCGGTGAAGTAAACTGGTTTATTCCCGACGTTGCTCAAGCCGCCATTGAATCTCGCGTAGCCAACGCACCCACCCTAGAAAGCGAAGAAGACTAAGCCTCTATCAACGCTGAAAAAATCCCTCAGTGTAATGTAGGTTGGGTAGAGGAACGAAACCCAACACTCTAAGCCTCTATCAACGCTGAAAAAATCCCTCAGTGTAATGTAGGTTGGGTAGAGGAACGAAACCCAACACTCTCGACGCTTTAATGGGTTTCGCTTACGCTCTACCCATCCTACAAATAATATAGAATATAAACCCTTTCCTCCGATGCTTCTACCATTCAAGCCCCCTACCCACGAACAACCCAAGAAATCACCCTATCTCAACCCATCACGAGTCAGAGATCACCTCGCCAACGAACGCACCTACCTCGCCTGGATGCGTACCGCCATTGCATTAATGGGTTTTGGAGTAGTAATTATCCGCCTTCGTCTTTTTCAACCACCCCTTGTCCCTCATTTAGGCACCGGCTGGAAACTAGGATTACTATTTTCTTTAGTAGGATTAAGCACCGTATTACTTTCAACTCAACATTATTTCGCCGTCCGCCGAGACATAGATGAAGATACCTATGAACCCCCGGATCGTTGGATAATTTTATTTACCCTTGCCATAACTCTTTTAGGTGCCGGTGTTATTTATTTCGTATTCACAGCCCCTCTCAATCCTATGAACATCGTTATTTCCGAATAAAAAACATCCGGATACCGGCCTTCAAAAATACAATTTCTCTAGTCTATTAATTCTGCCGTCATAAATACCTTGACAAAAATGCCAGTTTATGTATTTTCTAGCATTTTTGGTTCCCCAGCAAAGCCAGGGAACTTGCTAAAAGTACGACCTTACTTAGCGCCGTAATAGAAAGCAATTTCTTTATCTTTTAACCCGGCAAAACCGGCATCAACCAACATTTGATTCAACTCATCTTGAGCAATATGTTTTGCCCCAATTCTGACAATTCGAGAGCGCATAGTATTAGAAACACCACTACGCTGCCGACCGGCCTCTAAACCCATCACCTTATTATAAAGATCAAGTTTCTCGGCAGGAATTGGACTACCATCAAAATCAATACCCTTAGCAATCGCCACATCAATTGCATCAGCGCCTGTAGTCGAACTCATCTGATCATTCAAATCTGAGGACATAGCAACACATCACAAAAACAATTACAGCCAGCATTCTACCAAGGCCGCACCCTCAAATCTCCAATTGAGCATAAACTATAATTTATTTAGGCTTAACCACCAAAACCGAACAAGGCGCATCAGCCACCACCTGAGAACTCACCGAACCCTCAATAATACGTTTCATCCCCGTTAAACCGCGATTGCCAATCACAATCAAATCCGCATGGTAGATATTAGCCAAACGTATAATTTCCTCAGCCGGATCGCCGGTGACAATTTCCAACTCACTCTCACAAGGTAACTGAGACTGATAAGACTGCAACTGTTTTTCCAGATGTCGGTAAGGAATTTCATCTTGTAGCCCAACAACTCCAGGCCGGTCAGCCGCAATTTCCACCTCAGCATTCCGCCTGGTAATCACATGAGCCAAGATCATTTTAGTTGCCGGTTGGATCTGGAGATCCCCTATTAAAGTCTCAACAACTTGATGAGAAAGTTCTGAACTATCCAGGGCCACCAAAATTGTTTTCAGCACCTATCAAATCTCCTCAAACCTAAAACAATTGCGCGTCAAAGCCTAGACCATTCAATAGTATTTTTCTGGTTTTGGCGTCGAGAGAGCAGCATAACAGTCTTGACTTAATTTCGCAATCCTCAAACCTAAAAAGCGGCATTTTCCCCAAAAGAAAATTCCGCCTCACCATTAATAAGCAACTGGCCGCCAAAGATTAGATCCTAGAAACAAGTTCTAAAATTATCCTTCTCCGTTCTGTTGCTCTGTGTCAACCATGCCCCAACTCTCCTTATTTTGAGTCCGCAAGCGAACGGAATCAGCATGAGATGGCAGTCCTTCTGCCTTTGCCAGCGCCTGGATCGCACCACTCATTTTTTGCAATGCTGCCGGCGAATACTGAATCAAACTTGAATGTTTAATAAAAGTATCCACTCCCAGCGCCGACGTATAACGCGCCGCACCTGAAGTTGGCAGCGTATGGTTTGGCCCAGCCAGATAATCGCCCACCGCCTCCGGTGTCGAATTCCCTAAAAAAATCGCTCCTGCGTGGCGAATTTGCTCCAACAACCCCCAAGGATCGCCAACTTCTAACTCTAAATGTTCTGGGGCAAATTGATTTGACAATTCTGCTGCCGTTGAAAGCGAATCCACCACCACCACTAAGCCATAATGAGCAATGGCCTTTTCTGTCAGTAACCGGCGCGGGTGATCAGCCAACTGTCGGTCAACCTCAGCCACAACCTTGCGGGCCAATTGTAAATCAGTAGTCAGCAAAATTGCTGCGGCCATCGGGTCATGTTCTGCCTGGGCCAGCATATCCGCTGCCACATAAACAGGGTTTGCCTGAGCATCCGCAATCACCAGCACTTCCGACGGGCCGGCCAGAGAATCAATTCCCACCGTTCCGTACACCAGCTTTTTCGCCAGCGTCACATATATATTACCGGGGCCGGTGATCACATCCACCTTTGGAATTGTTTCTGTGCCATAGGCCAAAGCGGCAATCGCCTGAGCGCCTCCCACCCGGTAAATTTCCTCTACGCCCGCTTCCTGCGCCGCTACCAGCACCGCTGGATTGAGGGTTTTTTCTTGACCGGGCGGCGTACACATCACAATACGCGGCACACCGGCCACCTTAGCAGGTATCGCATTCATCAGCACGGTACTCGGATAAGCCGCTCGACCGCCAGGCACATATAGCCCCGCTCGGTCTACTGGTGTGTACCGCTTGCCAAGGACGATCTCATCCTCGCCAAACTGAACCCAAGATTTAGGAATGCGCTGCCGGTGAAACGCCTCAATTTGTTTACGCGCCAACCGGATCGCATCCAGCAACTCTTTTGACACCTGCTGGTAAGCAGCATCTAATTCAGACCCACTGACCCGCAACTGCTCAGAGTTAAGCTTTTGCCCGTCAAATTCTTCTGTATAATGCAGCAGCGCTCGGTCGCCCTGACGTTTCACGGCCTGCAACACCTCCCGAACCGTCGCCTCTTTATGGACAACAGCCTCATCGTGAGTGCGTTCGCAGATCCGTCGCAGTTCAACCTCTGCCTCAGACCGCTCAGTTATGATTCGCAGCATGGAATAGAAATGCCAATCTAGGAATTACCGCTTGTAAAATTATTTGCCTGACATCGAGTGAGTAGCTTTGGACACCTCAGTTAACTTTGAAGCCCAACTGTCACAGAGTTTGTCATAACCCCAGACCGCTGAGATCCAGCTAACGGCTGACCGCTCTCTTGATAGCAGACTAAACCTTTTACTGGTGTTTCTATAAGCTTAACCGAGATTTTCTCGATGGATCGCAAATTTATGCCAACAAATGCTATATTAGTTTTTCCAACAGCTTACTTAGATTGACCTAAGACTTAAGTTTACGGTACAATTAAGGCCGTCAAACCCCCCCGATTACCTTTTAGCAACTCGCACTTGGTTCTAAGGTTAGGTTTGATACCGCAATGCTTAGCAGCCCAAGGTTTCAGCTTTCTTCTAACTCTCCACTTTCATCAAGCGAGAGTGCCATCTTTCCTTGATGGACGCTTCTGTTCCACCAAGCGTAAGGGAAATGTATTAGAAAGCAAGCTTGTCAACAATCATAGAGCTTTTTTACAGGATAGACTGTGGCAAACATCAAATCTGCGATCAAGCGCGTCCAAATCGCCGAACGCAACCGCTTACGAAACAGAACCTACTCATCAGCAGTTAAAACTCTGATGAAAAATTATTTGGCGGCTGTGGCCAAATACGCCGCCACGCCTTCTGATGACCAACTAAAAGAAGTCGAAGCGCGGATGTCGGAAGCCTACAGCAAAATCGACAAAGCCGTTAAAAAAGGAGTTCTGCACCGCAACAACGCGGCGAGAAAAAAATCTCGTCTCGCTAGAGCCCTCAAGCCCTACACCGGCTCTGGGGCTACGCAAGCAGCCTCCTAAGATTAAAAAACACCTTCCGCGTGTGGTAGGTTTTTCTTTAATCGACTCATCTAAAAAACACGCCGCAAATAGTTAGCCGGCCGACCTGTATCCGCTTTTTTAAACCAAAAAGGTTCTAAGCGGAAAAAATTGGTACGGGCCGGCATCTGTGCCGGTATTTAAGCTACAATTTATTCTTAGCCATTCCGTGCGGAGAAAATTTCGGGGTTCCCCACCCATGCCCGACCAACCCATACAGTTGATAGATACCCACGTTCATATTAACTTTGAGGCTTTCTCCAACGATCTAGCGGAGATAGCAGAACGTTGGCGAGCTTCAGGAGTGGTTTGTTTAATCCATTCCTGTGTAACTCCGCAAGAATTTGGCAGTATCCAACGTCTGGCAGATCGCTTTGATGAACTTTTTTTCGCGGTTGGGTTACACCCTTTAGACGCACACGAGTGCGGAGCTACAACCATAGTCGAGATAGAGCAGCTTGCTTTGAGCGACAGCAGAGTAGTGGCGATAGGGGAGACGGGCTTAGACTTTTATAAAGCAGAAAACTTTGAACTGCAACATAAAGTCTTTGAAGCCCAGCTAAAAATAGCCCAGAAGCTGAAAAAACCAGTCATCATCCACTGCCGAGATGCCGCCGCCCAAATGCGCGAACAATTACAGACATTCTGGGACAAAAACGGGCCGGTCTCAGGAGTAATGCACTGCTGGGGAGGCACACCAGAAGAAACCCAATGGTTTTTAGACCTTGGTTTCTATATTAGTTTCAGCGGCACAGTCACCTTCAAAAAAGCCACCCAGATACAGGATTCTGCTTGTATTGTACCCAGTGATCGGATCTTAATCGAAACAGACTGTCCGTTTCTCGCCCCCGTTCCCAAACGGGGAAAACGTAACGAACCGGCCTACGTCCGACAAGTCGCCGAACAAGTGGCTAAACTTCGCGGAGAGTCTCTGGAAACTTTAGCCAGGGAAACCACAGAAAACGCCTGTCGGCTATTTAACCTCACCCTTGCGGCCAACCACAAACCACAACTGGCCTATTCGGGCCAAGAAAACTTTGCTGTTTTATCTTAAATTAACCCCCCAGCGGCACAATTCCCCAGTCAATCATTAATCGTCAATCGTCAAAGCTCATTTGTTCTTCGCTAAGAACTAATGAAATGACCAATGACAAATGACCAATGACAAATGACAGATTGAACAAGACCAGGTATAATACCAAACTCGCGGTCTGGCTACTACCGGAGGACGCATGACAGAGCAAACATACACCACACCGGCCTTTACCCTACCCGACCTAGTGGAAATCCAACGAGCAAGTTTCCGCTGGTTCTTGGAAGAGGGACTTATTGAAGAACTTAATAGCTTTTCGCCGATAACCGACTACACCGGCAAGCTAGAACTACACTTTATTGGCAAAGACTACAAACTCAAGCGTCCCAAATACGACGTAGACGAAGCAAAACGCCGCGACAGCACATACTCAGTCCAAATGTATGTGCCCACCCGTTTAATTAATAAAGAAACCGGCGAAATCAAAGAGCAAGAAGTCTTTATCGGGGAATTGCCCCTGATGACAGACCGAGGCACATTTATTATTAACGGTGCAGAGCGCGTCATCGTTAACCAAATTGTCCGCTCCCCCGGAGTTTATTACAAATCAGAAACCGACAAAAACGGTCGCCGCAGCTATAACGCCTCCCTCATCCCCAACCGAGGAGCCTGGTTAAAATTTGAAACCGACAAAAACGATCTCGTTTGGGTGCGAATTGATAAAACCCGCAAACTCAGCGCTCAAGTTTTGCTAAAAGCGTTGGGCCTGACCGACAACGAAATCTACGATGCTCTGCGCCACCCGGAATACTTCCAAAAAACTATCGAAAAAGAAGGCCAGTACAGCGAAGAAGAAGCTCTGATGGAGCTATATCGCAAACTGCGACCGGGCGAACCGCCGACAGTATCAGGCGGACAGCAGTTGCTAGATTCGAGGTTTTTTGACCCCAAACGTTATGACTTGGGCAAAGTAGGCCGGTATAAACTTAACCGCAAACTGCGCCTCAATATCCCAGACACCACTCGCGTCCTTACCCCCCAAGATATCCTGTCGGCGGTGGACTACCTGATTAACTTAGAGTTTGATATCGGCCAAACCGACGACATCGACCACTTGGGCAACCGCCGCGTCCGCTCCGTTGGCGAGCTGCTGCAAAACCAAGTGAGGGTGGGGTTAAACCGGCTCGAACGCATCATCCGCGAACGCATGACAGTATCCGATGCAGACGCTTTAACGCCGACATCTCTGGTTAACCCGAAACCGCTGGTTGCTGCTATCAAAGAGTTTTTTGGCTCTTCGCAGCTATCACAGTTTATGGATCAGACAAACCCATTGGCAGAACTGACCCACAAACGGCGCTTGTCTGCTTTGGGCCCTGGTGGTTTAACGCGGGAACGGGCCGGTTTTGCAGTCCGAGATATTCACCCCTCTCACTACGGGCGCGTTTGTCCTATTGAAACTCCAGAAGGGCCGAATGCAGGCTTGATCGGCTCTTTGGCCACTCACGCTCGTGTTAACTCCTACGGTTTCATTGCCACACCCTTTTATCGTGTCGAAAACGGACGAGTCTTAAAAGACCAAGCGGCTGTTTTTATGACCGCCGATGAAGAAGACGACCTCCGCGTGGCTCCTGGGGATATTACCGTCGATGAAAATGGTTATATTCAAGGCGAGCTAGTAGCAGTACGCTATCGTCAAGAATTTACCACCACTCGCCCCGACCAAGTGGACTATGTGGCCGTTAGCCCTGTTCAAATTATTTCGGTGGCTACTTCGTTGATTCCATTTTTGGAACACGACGACGCTAACCGCGCTTTGATGGGATCTAATATGCAGCGCCAAGCTGTACCACTTTTGCGTCCTGAACGGCCTCTCGTAGGTACCGGCCTGGAAGCTCAAGCCGCCCGCGACTCTGGGATGGTGATTGTCTCTCGAACCGATGGGATCGTCACTCATGTAGATGCAGAACGCATCCGGGTTCGTCCGACTCCGAAAACACCAGATGGCCCTCAACCGGCAGAAATTGAATACCAACTGCAAAAATATCAACGATCTAACCAGGATACTTGTCTTAATCAAAGACCGATTGTTTTTGAGGGAGATGACGTGGTGGCCGGTCAGGTGATGGCAGATGGTTCGGCTACCGAAGGCGGCGAACTGGCTTTAGGTCAAAATATTCTCGTGGCTTATATGCCTTGGGAAGGCTACAACTACGAAGACGCGATTTTAATTTCCGAGCGTTTGGTGTATCACGATGTGTACACTTCAATTCACGTTGAAAAGTACGAAATTGAAGCGCGTCAAACTAAGTTGGGGCCAGAAGAAATTACCCGTGAAATTCCGAACGTGGGTGAAGATGCGTTGCGTCAATTAGACGAAAACGGAATTATCCGCACAGGAGCTTGGGTAGAGTCGGGTGATATTTTGGTGGGTAAAGTGACTCCCAAAGGAGAATCCGATCAACCCCCCGAAGAAAAACTTTTGCGGGCCATTTTTGGTGAAAAAGCCCGTGATGTCCGCGACAATAGTTTGCGGGTGCCAAATGGTGAGAAAGGCAGAGTCGTTGATGTTCGGGTGTTTACCCGTGAACAAGGAGACGAGCTTCCTCCTGGGGCTAATATGGTCGTTCGGGTCTATGTGGCCCAAAAACGTAAAATCCAGGTGGGCGATAAAATGGCTGGCCGGCACGGCAATAAAGGGATTATTTCTCGAATTCTGCCGATAGAAGATATGCCTTATTTGCCAGATGGCCGACCAGTGGATATTGTTCTCAATCCCTTGGGTGTGCCTTCTCGGATGAATGTAGGCCAGATTTTTGAGTGCTTGTTGGGTTGGGCCGGTGAAAATTTGGGCGTGCGTTTTAAAATTACACCCTTTGATGAAATGCACGGGCCAGAAAAGTCACGAGAAACCGTTCATTTCAAGCTTAATGAGGCTAAAAAGAAAACCGGCCATGACTGGTTGTTTGATGAGGAAAACCCTGGAAAAACAACTGTTATGGATGGCCGCACGGGTGAGGCTTTTGACCGGCCGGTGACTATCGGTAAGGCTTATATGCTGAAGCTCGTTCACTTAGTGGATGATAAAATTCACGCTCGTTCTACCGGCCCCTATTCCTTGGTTACTCAGCAACCTCTGGGCGGTAAAGCTCAACAAGGTGGTCAGCGCTTTGGTGAAATGGAAGTTTGGGCTTTGGAAGCGTTTGGGGCTGCATATACTTTGCAAGAGTTGCTGACTGTTAAATCAGATGATATGCAAGGTCGTAATGAGGCTCTCAATGCTATTGTCAAAGGCAAATCCATTCCTCGTCCAGGGACACCAGAGTCGTTTAAGGTGTTGATGCGTGAGTTGCAGTCTTTGTGTTTGGATATTGCCGTGCACAAGGTAGAAACGAAAGAGGATGGGACTTCGCGTGATGTAGAGGTGGATCTGATGGCAGATGTTGCTTCCCGCCGTGCTCCTACTCGTCCAACTTATGAAGCTGTCTCGCGCGAGTCTTTTGATTCTGACGAGGATTAGTAAGGTAGAAAGTGATTGCTCTTTAGTGCTAAGAATAGCGGAAGCTAGGCACTAAAGGGCAATTACTTAAAAGCCGGTTTTTAAACCTATACAATATTGCAACGTCCTGCTAACCGGAAACAGACTCAGGAGCAAGTGGATGAAATTCGAGAAAAACTAGCTTTAGGAGAAAAGCAGACAGTGCTTGCAAGCAGAGTATAAAGTTTCTCGTGCCTTAATATACAATATTGAACACGGCTTACTCTGTAAAGATAAGCTTGCCAAGCACCCCCGAACTCCAGACAGTTTTATTCAACGAAGCCAAAGCTGACAAAAGAACAAGTAGAGGCATAAGAAATCGTCTGAGAGCCGGTGAAAATAAAGAGTAATTTAGCCAAAGAATATGGAGTTTCAAGAAAGACGATTTACGAAATAGCCAAAATTCAGACTTGGAAGTAAATGTGAGAGATTCAGGTTAAAGTTGGAAAACTTAATTATTAAGTAAGAGGAAAAATGGCAAAAATAGAGCAGAGATTTGATTACGTCAAAATTGGTTTAGCCTCACCAGAAAGAATTCGGCAATGGGGAGAAAGGACGCTTCCAAATGGTCAAGTAGTGGGAGAAGTAACCAAACCGGAGACTATTAATTACCGGACACTAAAACCGGAAATGGATGGTTTATTTTGTGAGCGAATTTTCGGGCCGGCAAAAGATTGGGAATGTCATTGTGGCAAATACAAGCGCGTAAGACATAGAGGAATAGTTTGTGAAAGATGTGGAGTAGAGGTAACAGAATCAAGAGTAAGACGGCATCGGATGGGATTTATTAAATTAGCCGCGCCGGTAGCTCATGTCTGGTATCTCAAAGGCATTCCAAGCTATATGGCAATATTGTTAGATATGCCATTAAGAGATGTGGAACAAATTGTTTATTTTAATGCTTATGTGGTACTCCAGGCAGGTAACCACGATCAGCTGCAATATAAACAACTACTGACAGAGGACCAATGGGTAGAAATAGAAGATCAACTTTATAGCGAAGATTCTCAACTTTCTGGGATAGAAGTAGGGATTGGAGCAGAAGCACTACAGAGACTACTAGAAGATATTAAACTAGAGGAGGAAGCAGAAAGACTGAGAGAAGAAATAGGGAGCGCCAAGGGACAAAAACGAGCCAAACTCATAAAAAGGCTGAGAGTTATAGATAACTTTATCGCCACCGGCTCGTTACCAAGTTGGATGGTACTCTCGGTTATCCCCGTTATACCTCCCGATCTTCGGCCAATGGTACAACTCGACGGTGGCCGGTTTGCCACAAGCGACCTTAACGACCTCTACCGAAGAGTGATAAACAGAAATAACCGCCTAGCAAGACTGCAAGAAATCCTCGCACCCGAAATCATCATCCGGAACGAAAAAAGGATGCTGCAAGAAGCAGTAGACGCCCTCATAGATAACGGGAGAAGGGGACGCACAGTAGTAGGAGCAAACAACCGGCCCCTCAAATCACTCTCAGACATCATCGAAGGTAAACAAGGACGCTTCCGCCAAAACCTGCTCGGTAAACGTGTAGACTACTCAGGCCGATCTGTTATCGTTGTTGGCCCCAAACTCAAAATCCACCAATGCGGACTGCCCCGTGAAATGGCAATAGAGCTATTTCAACCATTTGTCATACACCGGCTCATCCGTCAAGGGCTCGTTAACAACATCAAAGCAGCCAAAAAACTCATTCAACGCAATGACCCCGCCGTATGGGACATACTCGAAGAAGTAATCGAAGGGCATCCTGTAATGCTTAACCGGGCCCCCACACTACACCGGCTGGGGATTCAAGCATTTGAACCTATCCTAGTAGAAGGACGGGCCATCCAACTGCACCCCCTAGTCTGTCCAGCCTTCAACGCCGACTTCGACGGAGACCAAATGGCCGTGCACGTTCCCCTTTCCATCGAATCGCAAGCAGAAGCCCGACTGCTGATGTTAGCCTGCAACAACATCATGTCGCCAGCCACCGGCCGGCCAATCATCACACCATCTCAAGACATGGTACTAGGCTGCTATTACCTCACCGCCGAAAACCCCAACCTACCAAATAGCGGAGAACGTTACTTTTCCTCACTAAAAGAAGCAGTCATAGCCTATGAACAATCAAAACTCGACCTTCACCAATTCATCTGGGTTCGCTTTGATGGAGAAGTAGAATCTTCAGCAGCAGACACAACACCCCTCCAGACACAAACCGACGAGCTAGACGGTAGCCAAACAATAATCTACAAATACCGACGCATTCGCAAAGATAAATCTGGCAAAATCTTAAGTCAATTTGTCAAAACAACTGCGGGTCGGATCATTCTTAATCAAGTTATCACCGAAGCCCTCACGTAAATGCCTATTTTTCAACGCAGGTAAAGAAAAAACGCAGAAAACAACTAGGAGGGGAGTTCACCCCCGATCACTGCTTTTAACGTAGATATGGGAGAAACCTCGCTGGGGTTAGTATAGCCACTCCCGTAGGAGAAAGAGACGAGGCGGGTGTGGCTATAGCGAAACCGGAGATTTTCAAAAATATCTGGTAAAACCAGCCCCTACGTTACAAGAAAAAAACTTTGATCAGCCCCTCCACGAAAAAAACAGCCATTCAACATTCCACCCTACCAATCGTAAAACCATGATCTTTCGCAATCGAATCATCGACAAAAATCAACTCAAAAAACTCATCGCTTGGGCCTTTACCCATCATGGTACTGCCCGGACGGCGCAAGTTGCTGATCGCCTCAAAGATTTGGGATTTCGGTATGCCACAAAAGCTGGAATTTCAATCTCCGTTGATGACCTAAAAATCCCCCCCATCAAAAGAGCCCTCCTAGACAAAGCCGAAGAAGAAATTCGGACAACAGAAGACCGCTACACGAGAGGCGAAATTACAGAAGTTGAGCGTTTCCAAAAAGTTATAGACACATGGAATGGAGCCTCAGAAGAACTTAAAGACGAAGTAGTTCAACACTTCCTGGCTACAGACCCACTCAACTCAGTGTATATGATGGCCTTCTCCGGAGCGCGGGGAAATATTTCCCAAGTACGTCAGCTAGTGGGAATGCGGGGTCTGATGGCAGATCCTCAAGGAGAAATTATTGACCTTCCTATTAAAACCAATTTCCGAGAAGGTTTAACAGTTACAGAATACATTATTTCATCGTATGGGGCGAGAAAAGGACTCGTTGATACGGCGCTACGAACAGCAGATTCAGGATACTTAACTCGGCGATTAGTTGATGTTGCCCAAGATGTTATAGTTCGGGAAGTGGACTGCGGGACAGATCGTAACGTCCTCATCAAACCAATGACAGATGGCGACCGGGTTTTAATTCCGCTCAAAGATCGTCTGCTTGGTCGGATTTTAGCCGAGGATATACATTCTAGTACCGGCGAGGTTATTGCAGCGCGAAATTCTGCCGTCAGCCTGGAAATTGCCGAAGAAATTGATAAAGCAAAAATCCCTTCTCTTCGTGTCCGTTCGCCACTGACTTGTGCAGCCACTAAAAGTGTCTGCCAAATGTGTTACGGCTGGAGCCTTGCTCATGCTAAACTGGTTGATTTGGGTGAAGCAGCAGGTATTATTGCCGCTCAATCTATTGGTGAACCCGGTACTCAGCTAACCATGCGTACTTTTCACACCGGCGGTGTGTTTACAGGCGAAATTGCTAAAACCATTCGAGCATCAGAAAAAGGCGTTGTCCGTTTTCCTTCAAATCTCCGTGTTCGTGGTTATCGGACTCGTCATGGAGAAGAAGCATTTATTGTTGAATCTTCCAACGCAGAAATTACCCTCGAATGTGCGGATGGGAAAAAGGAAATTTTACCCGTTTCTTCAGGTTCAATTCTTTTGGCAGCAAACAATTCAGTTGTTGCTCAAAATCAAGTCATTGCCGAAATTCCGCTGGGGGGAACAAAAAGCAGAAAAACAACCGAAAAAGCTACAAAAGACGTTTCAAGCGCCAGTGCAGGGGAAGTGCTTTTTGCCGACTTGAGCCCAGAAGAAAAAACAGACCGCCAAGGCAATACTACTCGGATCGCTCAGCGGGGTGGTCTAATTTGGGTTTTGTCGGGAGAAGTGTATAATTTACCACCTGGTGCAGAACCTACTGTTAAAAATGGCGACCGTGTTTCTCCAGGGAGCGTTTTAGCAATTACAGAATTGCAAACTCTTCATGGGGGAGTTGTTCGTCTTAATCCTGCTGTTGATGATTCTAGCCCCAGAGAAATTGAGATTATTACAGCAAGTGTTTTGCTGAATAATGCTGTGGTGCGTGAAGAGTCCCACCAAAATAAGAACTCTTATATTTTGGAAACTAGCGGGATGGGGCAGTTTTTGCTGAAAGTTAGTCCGGGGATGAAGGTTCAATCAGGTCAGGTTGTTGCCGAGTTAGTCTCTTCATCTTATCGAACTTCAACTGGTGGAATTCTTAAGTATGCCGGCATTGAAGTTCAAAAACGTGGCAAAGCAAAGCAAGGATATGATGTCCTTAAAGGTGGGACTTTATTGTGGATTCCTGAAGAATGCCATGAGGTGAATAAGGATATTTCCTTGCTTTTGGTCGAAGATGGTCAATATGTAGAGGCAGGAACCGAAATTGTTAAGGATATTTTCTGTCAAAATTCGGGGATTGTCGAAATTACTCAAAAGAATGATATTCTCCGCGAAATATTGATTAAACCAGGGGAACTGGTGATTGTCGATGACCCAGAGGCGGCTATTGCTAAAGATGGCCAGTTTGTTACTGAGGGTACGGAATTGTTGGCCGGTGTAACGGTTAATGATTTACGGTATGTCGAATATGTTGAATCAACAGAGGGCGCTTCTTTGTTGTTAAGGCCGGTTTTGGAGTTCCCTGTTATGGGGCCGGTAGATATTCCTTCTCAAGAATCTGAGCAAGGTGATACTAACTTGGTTCTGCGTTCTGTGCAGCGTTTGCCTTATAAAGATGGGGAACGGGTTAAGTCTGTTGAAGGCGTTGATTTATTACGCACTCAGTTGATTTTAGAGATTGATGGAAATACTCAGTTAGCGGCTGATATTGAGTTGGTTCGTTCTGAGGAAGATGCCGATCTTTTGCGTTTACAGTTGGTGATTTTGGAATCTTTGATTGTACGCCGGGATGTGGCTGCCGATGCGCTTTCTGGGAGTACAAATACTCGGATTTTGGTGGAGGATGGCGACCGGATTGTTGCCGGTGAGGTTGTGGCCCGAACGGAGATTCAATGCAAGGAATCTGGTATCGTTGGGGGAATTCGCACCGGCTCAGAGGTAGTTCGTCGAGTCTTGGTAATGCGTGATTCGGATTCCTTTAGCGTTCATTCTAAGGTGCCGGTGAGCGTGAAAACGGGTGATTTATTGGTCGCTGGAAGTGCAGAGATTGCTCCTGGGGTGCCGGCGTTGGAATCTGGTCAGGTTTTGAGTGTTTCTCCTGTAGCTGAGGGGGCTGATGAGTTTGAGGTTCGTATCCGTCTAGCGCGTCCTTACCGTGTTTCTAGTGGGGCTGTGCTTCATGTAGAGGATGGTAGTTTGGTGCAACGCGGTGATTTGTTAGTGCTGTTGGTTTTTGAGCGGACAAAAACTGGGGATATTATTCAAGGTCTGCCTCGAATTGAAGAGCTTTTAGAGGCTCGGAAGCCAAAAGAAGCTTGTATTTTATGCCGGGGTGCCGGTGTTGCAGAGGTTGAGTATGGTGAGGATGATAATGTTTCAGTGCGCGTCATTGAGGAAACTGGGGCAATTGCTGAGTATGTGATTGGTCAAAGTCAAAATGCGATAGTTTCCGATGGCGAGTCAGTTGTTGCAGGGCAGCCTATTACGGATGGGCCGGCCAATCCCCATGAAATTTTGGAGGTTTTTTATAATATTCACCGCGATACTTTGGGTGAGTATGAGGCCGCTTTGTTGTCTTTTTCTGCTGTGCAGATGTTCTTGGTAGCTGAGGTGCAGTCGGTTTATCAATCTCAGGGGATTGATATTTCTGATAAGCATATTGAGGTGATTGTTCGGCAGATGACTTCTAAGGTGCGGATTGATGATGGAGGGGATACAACAATGCTGCCTGGGGAGTTAATTGAGTTGCGTGCGGTTGAGCAGGTCAATGAGGCTATGAGCATTACGGGGGGGGCACCGGCTCAATATACCCCTGTTTTGTTGGGGATTACGAAGGCTTCTTTGAATACTGATTCGTTTATTTCTGCTGCTTCTTTCCAGGAGACTACTCGTGTCTTGACTGAGGCGGCGATTGAGGGCAAGTCTGATTGGTTACGCGGTTTGAAGGAAAATGTGATTATTGGCCGGTTGATTCCTGCCGGCACTGGGTTTAATGCTTATGAGGATTTAGCCATTTCTCCTGAGTTATCCGATGGCGTTGATGTGGGTGTTTTGGATGAGGAGGTTGTTTTAGATTCGGATCTCCTAGATGACCGACTTGCTCGCAATTGGGATTCAGGTTTTTATGATGATGAGGACACTGATGCTGGTTCTGCCAAAGGCGCTAGTGCTGCTTTGTTTGGCGGGGTTAAAGAGCCTGTAGATTCTGAGGAGGTATCCCGCTTGGATGATGGGTTTGATGATGTAGATGACTTTGATGATGATTTAGATGAGGATGAGGACTTTGAATAGGATGGTTGAATGGAATTAGGTTTTGATGATTAGTTTTTTCTGATTTTTAATTCCTAATTCAGCCTAGAACTTAGCTCAGTAAGGGTCTTTTGGAAACAAAAGATCCTTTTTTTTAGGTTTAGCGGTCAACTAGCCATTAGTTTTTTCTATTAACTTTTGATCAATTACAATTAACCTCTGATTTTCCTGTCGCGGGGCAGTTTCCAGGTTAATTGCCCCTGCAAAATTCAGCAACATACAAAACTGAGCAAGCACCCTTCGACAAGTGCCACACCGAGCGTGTCGAGGTGCTCAGGGGAAACGAGCACAATTGCCGGTAAAAAGCGGGCGACAAATGACAAATGACCATTGACAAATGACAATTGACCATATTTATTTTCCCGAAGCCACGCCCTGCGGTTAAAATTGTATATAACCTTTGCTTGTTCTAAGTCCACCATCCTGTCGCCCCGACAAAGAGGGGGAAGCAGAAAAGCCTCCCTTTTTGAGCCAGGGCAAAGGCGGTCTTTAAAACCCAGAACTATGACTAGCAACGAATGTTTATCTACTACCTTTTGTGCGAGAAACAGCCATGAGTCGCCCTAATTTGTTAACTGGTGAATCTTTGTCTATTCCTGATCAGGGTGGTAATATTTCTGAATTTTCCGAAATCAATGAAATTTATACTCATCCAGGTCATCACAATCTGGAGAGCCACCCTCACGTTCACAGCGAAGAATCTTTACGCCGGCTTGTCAACCGACTCTCGCGCATTGAAGGCCACATTCGCGGGATCAAAGCAATGGTGCAGGATAATCAACCTTGCCCAAACGTCCTCATCCAAATTGCCGCCGTCCGAGGCGCTCTCGACCGTGTTGCCCGTATTATCTTAGACGAGCATTTAACCGAGTGCATTGCTCGTGCGGCCACAGAGGGCAATATTGATTTAGAGCTTGAACAATTAAAAGCTGCTCTGGATCGTTTTTTACCCCGTGAAAAGAAAAAAGAAAAATAATCGGATTTATAACAATTTTCAGCCTTTTTGCTTAGAAATATAGTTGCTGGCCACCCCTATTTTTTAGCCAAAATATGTACAGCCGCCAAGGCATTGAAATTAGCGATGCCTTAGTTTTTTTGACAAGCAATATCTGTTTAAAAAAACAAAGCAACTCCCAAAAAATCTAGGAGTTGCTGAGGGGTTGCTATTAACCTAAAGCCCTTAAGAAACTTAACGGCGGTTACGTTGCCGGGCTTCATTACTGTTGGCAATTTCGCGCTGAATATCGCGTAAAGAAGCGCCATTTGCTAATTGTCGCTTCCAAGTTCTCATGCCATTTCTATCTGCATCGCGGCCTAAAAGTTGCTGATAAACTCGGTTAATTGCATCTTCTGCCTCGCGGCTGTCTGCAATACGTTGGCGCACATCATCCAAATTGCCGCCATTTACCAAAGTTCTCGTCCAAGTTCTCATCCCCGATGAATCGGCATCACGGTTTAACATATTCCGATAAACCTTGTTAATCGCATCGCGGGCTTCATCGCTTTCGGCAATTTCCCGACGAATTTCTTGTAAGCTTGCGCCTCGTTCTATTTCTCTTGACCAAGTTCTCAGTCCGCGATAGTCTGCATCTCGTCCCAAAATATCGCGGTAAATTTCATTAATTTGATCATAGTAGCGTTCTGACTCGCGCTGACTTTGGCCAATAATTCGAGAATTGCCACTTCCCCACATTGTCTGGAAATTATTCACCGGCACCTGGGCTAAAGTTTGACCGCTGACACTTAAACTTAACAATAGCGCGGTAACGCCTACAACAGAAAACTTCATATTGGTTCCCTCCAACCCTTTATCTAAATACTAATGAAATTGACATCTTTCGGGTGTTGTACCCTACACAGTAGGCATTCTCTTGTTTGTAATTGACGAAAAATATGGCTGTTTTTGTTTCATCCCTAATTTGAGCTAACGACCAACCAGCCATCTAAATTAAGTTTACCGTCACCCCGGTTTGGACAACTAACGTCGCACCGGCCTGAGTATAAGTAGTAAAACCACCAGCCGTCGCACCGGCCAGAAAACCAGAAGCATTCACCACATCACCGGCATTTCCAAACACCCGTAGCGAACTAGAAAGCGGCGACAGATTGAGAATTTCTAAACGATTGAGCGTCAGAGTATTATTGCCTGTAGTTAGGTTTATTTGCTCAATTCCCTTAATACGGGGGTCTCGAATTGTTGTGAGATCCAAACTCAAACCCGTCAAAGCGAGGGTATCAGTACCCAAGCCGCCATCAATACGGCGGAAAGTTAAATCGCTAATCGTCAGAGTATCATTGCCGGCAGCGCCGTTAAGAACATCAGCCCCACCATTGCCATTAATTTGATCATCGCCGGCACCCCCAACCATAATATCCGCCGCCGCAGTACCCGTTAAAATATCTACTGCTGTTGTCCCTTGATGTGTTATAGATGCCGTAAAATCTCCGCCATAAATCACATAACCCTTACCTGCACTGATTCCCGTCGTATCCGAGCCTGTTGCACCCACCAGTAAATCTGCATAGCCATCACCATTCATATCTCCTGCTGAAGATACCGAACGCCCAGAAATATCTCCAGCCACTTCGCCATTGATTACAAAACCACCAACTCCCGCAGCAACGCTGGACAAATTTAAGGCTGTAGGGTTGATTTGGCCAAAAACTATATATGTTTTTCCTGAACCTGCACCATTACCAGTTCCCAAGCCGGCCCCAACAATCAGGTCATCGAAACCGTCGCCATTGACATCACCGGCACTTGATAGCGCAAAACCATTACGATCTCCAGCCACCTCGCCATTTAAAGCAAAACCATTTGTTCCCAAAGCACTTAAATTGAGATTAGTATTATCGGTTTTGCCAAAGACAACATAGCTATAACCCATTGTTGGGGGAAAAGCCGGTGCTCCGGGTGCGCGCCCTGGAGCACCGACGAGAAAATCTTCCAAGCCATCACCATTGACATCGCCAGCATTTGATACAGAACGACCGGCAAAGCCATTCGTCCCAGGGCCATTGACAGTAAAGCCAAAATTATTAGTAATTTGGTCATTAACAATAATTTGAACCGTTGCAGTCACGTTTGCGGCACCAGCAATAAATTGAGAATTATTTAAAGCAGCATTGAGATTTGCAAGAGTGCCGGTGGCCGTAACTGTGGCGCTGTTGTTGCCAGTAATAGTGACACCCGCAGCTTGGGTTAGTGCAAAAGTTCCGCCTGTGGCTCTGATAGTGACGCGCAGGGGATTATTCCCGGCATCGGAGTCTGTGATAGAGATTTGGCTGCCATTGATGGCATTAAAGGTAAGTGTCTGATTAGTATTAACCGATGGCCACACCGGCATCGTCACCACCGGCGCACTGTTGATGTTGTTAACGTGTACATTTACGGTGTCGGTATCACTTCGGGCTCCGCCGGTGCCGGTGTTACCTTGGTCGTTGGTTGTCAGGGAAATTGAAGTGGTACCCGTAAAGCCGGTGGTGGGAGTAAAACTCATCCCATTAAGTGCAGCGTTGATACTGGCGAGGGTGCCGGTAAAGGTCAGGGTTGGGTCTGCTATACCATCTCCTGCCGTAAATGTCAAGCCTGCGGTGCCATTTAAACTTAAAGTGCCGTTAGTGGCAGTGAGAGTGACTTGTAAAGGACTGCCGGCGGCATCCGAGTCGGTAACGGCAATTTGGTTATTAGTGGCGGCGCTGAAAATAAGAGGTGTATTGAGGAGGGTTTTGTGAGAAACGGGAACTCGGTTAACTGGCGCATCATTGGTATTGTTAACGGTAATGGCAATTGTATCGGTATCAGTTAAAGCAGCCCCAGTGCCTGTATTACCTTGGTCGTTGGTAATAATTTGCAGAGTGCCGTTCCCACCTGTAGGGGTAAAAATTAAACCATCTAAAGCCGTATTGATACTAGCAGTAGTGCCGGTAATGGTGATATTGGCCGTACCATTGCCTGTGGTTGTCAAGCCTACGGTTGTGGGGAGGGTGATATTGCCATTAGTAGCATTCAGAGTGACTTGGACAGGACTATTAGCAGCATCTAAATCTGTGACTAGAATTTGGTTAAAATTGGCACTGCTGAAAACCAAGGGCGTGCCGGTATTGGTACTTTGGGCTGTTGGGACGCGGTTAACAGGGGCATCGTTGGCGCCATCGAGGGGGATATAAATAGTTTGATCGGCAAAATTTGACAAATCCACATTCATACTGTCAGTTTTGCCATAGATGACGTAAGCTTTACCGGCAGAATAGAGATCCCCCGCATCATCAATATTGTTGTTATTCACATCAATTTCTGCCCAGTCATCGCCGACAATAATATCTGCCAAACCGTCGCCATTAACATCACCGGCAGCCGAGACAGCCACACCCGAACGGTCGCCAAATTGTTCACGGTTAATAGCAAAACCACCACTGCCATTGACTACATTGCGTAAGTCTACAGCGGCGGTAGTTGCTTTGCCATAAACGATATAGGATCTGCCGGCCCGGTCGAGTTCAAATTGGTCTATTTCTCCGTCTGGTGCACCTGTACCAAAAGGCCCAAAGCGGTCGCCACCCTGGCGAGGGGCACCAACAATCACATCGGCAAAACCGTCACCGTTGACATCACCGGCACCGCTAACAGAAAAACCAGCATTTTCTCCGACACTGGCGCCATTGATTACAAAACCGTCGGTGCCACCAGCTACCGAACTCAAATTAACAGGGGTATTCGAGGCTTTGCCAAAAACTACATAAGCTTTACCGATGCCGTCTTCTGAGAGGTTGAGGGCTAAACCATTATTGTTGAGATCGACATCTGCAAGATAAGCACCAATAATTAAATCGGACAATCCATCGCCGTTGACATCACCGGCGCCGCTGACACTGACACTAGCCAAGTCGAAAGCCGCTTGACCATTGATGGCAAAACCCCTTGTTCCTAGACTGTTTAAGTTAAAAGATGTCGTGTTGGTGGAGCCAAAAATAACGTAAGATTTGCCAGAGTTAGGGCCATTGCCGTCGCCATTGAGTGCGGAGAGGATGATATCTGCCAAGCCGTCGCCGTTGACATCGCCGGCGCTGCTGACAGAAAAGCCGGCTTGGTCTGTGGTGAGTTCGCCGTTCATGGCAAAACCGCTGACGCCTGCGGGTAGGGTGCTGCCGGTGGCGACTGTACTGAGGTTAATAACGGAGGTGACGGTCAGGTTAACGGTGCCGGTGTCGGTGCCACCGTAGCCGTCACTCACAACGTAGTCTATGGTGGCCGGCCCGACGTAACCTGGTGCGCGTCTAAAGGTGATGATGCCAGTAGCAGTGTCGAGGGTGGCGGTGCCGTTGGTGGCTGTAATGCTGGTAATGCTGAGAGTGTCGCCGTCGGCGTCGGTGTCACCGGCCAGCAAGTCGGCTACCGAGATTTTTAGTTGACTGCCTAAAAACACCGGCCCAGCGGTTTCGTCATCGGCCACTGGGGGAGTGTTAGTAATTGTGAGGTTTATTGTGTCTGTATCGGTTAAAGCACCGCCGCTGCCGGTGTTTCCTTGGTCGTTTGTGAGGAGAGTAATGGTAGCTGCACCAACGTAGGTGGGGCTGGCGTTGAATCGGAGGCCGTTGAGGGCGGTGTTTATGTTGCTGAGGGTGCCGGTGGCTTGTACTGTGCCGGTGCCGTTGCCGGTGAAAGTGAGGCCGGTGGTGGAAGCGAGGGTGAGGATGCCATTGGTGGCTGTGAGGGTGATTTGGACGGGGTTCGGGTCAGCGTCGGGGTCAGCAATGAGGATTTGGTTGCTGTTGGCGCTGTTGAAGATGAGGGGGTTGCTACGGACGACAGTTTGGGTGGTGAGGGGGACGGTGTTAACTGGTGGGTCGTTGGCAAGGGTGACTGCGTTAACGGTGATGTTGATGGTGTCGGTGTCGGCTAGGGGGCCAGCGGTGCCGGTGTTACCTTGGTCATTTGTGAGAACCGTGATTGAGGCGGCTCCTGTATAGCCAGCGGTAGGGCTAAATGTGAGGCCGTTGAGGGCGGTGTTGAGGTTGCTGAGGGTGCCGGTGGCTTGTACTGTGTTGGTGCTGTTGCCGGTGATGGTGACGCCGGGGGTGGAAACGAGGGTGAGGATGCCGTTGGTGGCGGTGAGGGTGATTTGGAGGTTGTTGGGATCGGCGTCGATGTCTGCGATGGAGATTTGATTGCCGTTGGCGGTGTTGAAGATGAGGGGGGTGTCTTGGTTGGTGATTGCGGTGGGAGGTAAGCTGTTCACCGGCGCGTCGTTTACGGGGGTGAGATCGAGGGTGACGGTTTGTGAAACTGTATTTGTGCCATCGCTGACGTTGTAGTTGAAGGTGCCGGCTGCACCGTTGGCGTTGGCGGCTGAGTCAAATTCGAGGGTTGTTAGTTGTGCGAGGGTGAGAGTTTGGCCGGTTGTTACGACTGCACCGCCACCGGCCAGTCGAACATCACCGATAGTCGTGTTGGGGACGTTGGTAACGGTAATTGTAAGGGTGTCGCCGTCGGGGTCGGTTGGTGTGGTAATGCTAAGGGGGGTGTTGGCTGCGTCTTCGCCAACGGTTACAGTTTTGTTTGCTTCTACTACCGGCGCGTCGTTTACGGGGGTGAGATCGAGGGTGACGGTTTGTGAAACTGTATTTGTGCCATCGCTGACGTTGTAGTTGAAGGTGCCGGCTGCACCGTTGGCGTTGGCGGCGGGGTCAAATTCCAGGGTTGTCAGTTCAGCGAGGGTGAGAATTTGGCCGGTTGTTACAACTGCACCGCCACCCGCGCGGCGAACATCGCCGATAGTAGTGTTGGGGACGCTGGTAACAGTGATCGTCAGGGTGTCGCCGTCGATGTCGGTTGGCGCAATAATACTGAGTGCGGTGTTGGCGGAGTCTTCGGCAACGGTTATAGTTTTGTTTGGTTCTACTATTGGCGCGTCGTTTACGGGGGTTATGTCGAGGGTTATTGTTTGCGTTCCGCTGTTGATGCCGTCGCTTACTGTATAGCTAAATGTGCCTGCTGCGCCGTTGGCGTTGGCGGCGGGGTCAAATTCCAGGGTTGTGAGTTCAGCGAGGGTGAGAATTTGGCCGGTTGTTACAACTGCACCACCCCCAGCCAGTCGGACATCGCCGATGGTGGTGTTGGGGACGTTGGTAACGGTGATCGTCAGGGTGTCACCTTCGGGGTCAGTTGGCGCAATAATGCTGAGTGCGGTGTTGGCGGAGTCTTCGGCAACGGTTACAGTTTTGTTTGGTTCTACTATTGGCGGTTCATTAACATTTGAAACGTTAATTGTTAGGTTTTGATTGTACGTCGCACCGGCTGCATCTGTGGTGCGAACAATAATACTGTGGTTTTGATTTGTTTCAAAGTCTAATAAAGTTCCATCGGCGACAGCAAGCTGATTTCCATTAATAATAGTAAACCGACCGCCGGCATTATCGACTAGCGCGTAGGTATGAGTATCACCGGCATCTGGATCGGTTGTTGATAAGTTCCCAATTACGATATTATTCGCACTATTTTCGGCAATCGTATTATTGGTTAAATTTACAGTAGTTGGGGTATTATTTGGAACAGCTTCATTAATATCACTGACGTTAATTGTTAAATTTTCCTGCCGAGTTAATCCCGTGCTATCGGTTGTTAAAATTGTAACAATGTGGCTTTGATTTGTTTCAAAATCAAGTAAAGTTCCATCAGCAACAACTAACTGATTTCCGTTAAGCTGAAAACGACCTCCTGCATTATCAACAAGAGTGTAGCTGTGGGTATCTGTGGGATCTGCATCGACGGTGGATAAAATACCTACTAGAGTAGTATTTGCACTATTTTCGGCAATTGTATTATTGCTTAAATTGATAGCTGTAGGTGGCGCTTCTAAAACATTGGTAATGTTAATAGTCACGGTTTGATCATAAGTCAAACCCCCGCTATCCGTAGTACGGATAGTAATAGAATGAGTTTGATTTGTTTCAAAGTCTAATAAAGTTCCATCAGCAACAGCAAGCTGATTTCCATTGATGATTTGAAACCGGCCTCCCGCATCATCAATTAAACTGTAGCTATGAGTGTCCCCGCTATCAAAATCAGACGTTGTTAAATTCCCAATTACTGAATTATTAGGGCTGTTTTCAGCAATGCTATCGCCACTTAAACTAATCCCTCCTGGCGGGTTATTAACTGTGTCACCAACATCTCCAACTTGAATCGTGAAATTTTGCTGAAAAATCTCGCCCTCGCTATCGGTTGTCTGAACAGTTATTGTGTGACTTGTATTTGTTTCAAAATCCAATAAACTGCCATCCGCCACAGCAATTTGATTGCCATTTAAAACTTTAAATCTTCCCCCCGCATCATCGATAATTGTGTAGGTATGCGTGTCACCCGCATCCTGATCTGTTGTTGACAAATCTCCTACAATTGTGTCTGTTCCACTATTTTCATTGACCGCATTATTTGTTAGAAAAAGCGCTGTTGGTACTTCATTAACATTGCTGACATTAATCGTAAAAACTTGCTGAAAAATATCGCCAGCGCTATCTGTTGTCTGAACAGTTATTGTGTGAGTTTGATCTGTTTCAAAATCGAGTAAACTGCCATCTGCCACCGCAATTTGATTGCCATTAATTATTTTAAATCTTCCCCCGCCATCATCGATAAGCGTGTAGGTATGAGTATCACCTGCATCTGAATCTGTTGTTGATAAATCCCCGATAATTGTATCAATTGCGCTATTTTCTTCAATGGCATTATTGTTTAGAGAAAGTGCTGTTGGCGCTTCATTAATATTGCTGACATTAATCGTAATAACTTGTTCAAAACTCTCACCACCGCTATCGGTTGTCCGAACAGTTATCGTGTGAGTTTGATTTGTTTCAAAATCTAATAAACTGGCATTTGCTACTGCAATTTGATTGCCGTTTAAAACTTGAAATCTTCCGCCTGCATCATCTACAAGCGTGTAGGTATGCGTATCCCCAGCATTTGGATCTGTGGTTGAAAGCGTCCCAATTGCAGTTTCATTTACGCTATTTTCTGCGATGACATTATTAGATAAACCAATTTCTGTTGGGGCGACATTTTCGTTAAGATTATTGAGATTAATCGTCAAAATTTTATCGAAAATATTTCCTGTCCCATCTGTGACTCGCACAGTAATGCTATGAGTGGGGGTTGATTCAAAATCTAAAACCGCACTAGGGGCCACTACTAGCTGATTATTACTAATAACAAACCGGCCCCCCGCATCATCAATTAAAGCAAAACTTTGGCTATCTCCTACATCGGGATCTGTTGCTGATAAAATGCCAACAACTGTACCACCGGCGCTATTTTCATCCAAGCTATTATTGCTCAATAAAATATCAGTTGGTGGGGTGTTTGGGCTAGTTTCATTAACATCATTAATATTCACCGTAAAGGTTTGCTCAAAACTCAACCCACCGCTATCAGTCGTGCGAATAGTAATGCTATGAGACGTATTAGTTTCAAAGTCCAGTAAGGAACCATCTGCCACCACAATTTGATTGCCATCAAGCTTAAACCGGCCCCCCGCATCATCTACAAGGGTGTAGGTATGGGTATCCCCAGCATTTGGATCTGTGGTCGAAAGCGTCCCAATTTCAGTTTCATTGGCGCTATTTTCTGGGATGATATTATTAGATAAACCAATTTCTGCCGGCGCGACATTTTCGTTAAGATCATTGAGATTAATCGTCAAAATTTTATCGAAAATATTTCCTGTCCCATCTGTGACTCGCACAGTAATGCTATGAGTGGGGGTTGATTCAAAATCTAAAACCGCACCAGGGGCCACTACTAGCTGATTATTACTAATAACAAACCGGCCCCCCGCATCATCAATTAAAGCAAAACTTTGGCTATCTCCCCCATCTGGATCTGTCGCTGATAAAATGCCAACAACTGTACCACCAACGCTATTTTCATCCAAGTTATTCTGACTTAGCGAAATATCAGTTGGGGCAGAATTATTGGGGAGATTTTCATTAACATCATTAAGATTAATGCTGAAAACTTTGTCAAAACTCAACCCGCCGGCATCGGTGACGCGAATTGTAATAGAGTGAACTTGACTTGTTTCGTAATCTAATAAAGTCCCACTGGCAACCAGTAAGCGATTACCTTCAATTTTAAACCGGCCCCCGGCATTTTCTACCAGCGTATAAGTGTGGGTGTCATTACCATCAGGATCGCTGGTTGAAACCGTCCCAATTAAAGTTTCATTGGCGCTATTTTCATTAACACGATTATTAGAAAGCGTAATCTCAGTCGGAGAATTGTTAACAGGTGGAGGATTAACCGGCAGAAAATCCGAGCGTGTTAGGGGTATATTTCCGTCTAATACGGCTAAATAATCGCCAGTATTTTTGTCTTGAATAATCGTTTTTTCGGCATTCTCTCCCGTCCCCGGAATAATATTTAAATCTTCAAACTTTACGCCTTCAATTAACTCTATTTTATCCTGACCAGGCTCGAAATCAGTAATATTATCAGCATCCGTTAATTGCGGCCCGCCGGTGCTACCTGTTGGCAATTTCCCGATCTGAAAAATGTCGTTCCCATCTCCACCGCTGAGAGTATCCGCACCTTCATCGCCCGAAATAATATCATTTCCAGCACCACCAGAAATTGATTCATTGCCGGCACCCCCGCTAATAGTGTCGTTTCCACCGGCCCCTATAATAGTGTCATTTCTCTCGGTACCGATAAGGGTATTGTCCTGCTCATTCCCTAAAATAAGGTTAGGATTTGGGTTAGGATTTGGATTCGGGTTAGGATTCGGGTTAGGATTCGGGTTAGGGTTAGGGTTAGGATTTGGATTTGGATTTGGATTCGGGTTAGGATTTGGATTCGGGTTAGGATTCGGGTTAGGATTTGGGTTTGGATTCGGGTTAGGATTCGGGTTAGGATTTGGGTTAGGATTTGGATTTGGATTTGGATTCGGGTTAGGGTTAGGGTTTGGGTTAGGATTCGGGTTCGGGTTAGGATTCGGATTTGGATTTGGGTTAGGATTTGGATTCGGGTTAGGATTCGGATTTGGATTTGGGTTAGGATTGCCGCTGTTCTCAGTGCTATCGGTAATAAAATAGGAACGGTTGAGGATAGAGGTAAAATCCCCTTTTAAGACGGCTAAATATTCACCAGTGCCTTTAATATCTTGAATAATGGTGTAACCGGCATACTCGCCACTGCCGGCAAAAATCCGTAAGTCGTCGTAAGTGACACCACCAATTAATAAAAATTTATCAGCAGCGGTGCCAAAATCGAGTAAAAAGTCGCTATCAATAATATTGACACCGCCACTGGTCAGATATCCAGGGACATCGTTTCTTCTGCCAATAACAAAAGTGTCGTCACCTTCACCGCCGTACAGACTATCAGATCCGAGATCGCCAGAAAGCAAATCGTTACCAAGATCGCCAAAAAGGAGGTCATTATTTTTACCGGCGTGTAAAGTATCGTCACCTTTACCACCATTTAAGGTATCGTCTTTTTCGTTGCCAAAAATAAGATCAGCAGCGTTATTACCGAAAAGTTGATCTTTATCATCTCCTCCCAAAATAGTATCGTCGCCTTCATTCCCCAAAACCGTATCATTGCCAAAATCACCAGAAAGACTATCGCTATCTTTGTCACCAAAAACAAAGTCATCATCTTTGCCGGCAAAAATACTGTCTTTTCCTTCGCCTCCGTACAAAGTGTCGTTGCCTTTGTTACCAAAAAGATAGTCATCTCCTTTTCCGCCAAACATTAAATCTGCATCGTTTGTTTGGTCGCTGTCCGAAAAGATGCCGGTGTTTCCGATCAGCGTGTCGTTGCCAAGATCACCATAAATACTATCTTGATCAACATCGCCATATACACAGTCGTTTTCTTTCCCACCGCGTAAAGTATCTTTTCCTTTGCCTCCCCGGAGGGTATCGTTTTCTTTATTGCCATTTAGGAAGTCATTGCCTTGGTTTCCAAAAACAGTATCTTCCCCGTCTATGGCTGTGACGACATCATCGCCATCAAAGGTCGTGATCAGGTCTTGCCCTAATTTTCCATCTAGGGAGTCATTTTTGATTGTTCCGTTGAGTAAAAACATAATTTTTGTTAGCTACCTGATCAACGACTAGGGACTGTAGTAAGCTAGGATAGAGAATAGGAAAAGGTTACAGCCAACTTTTTAGCTGGTTAACTTTATTAAACTAAAGATGTCTTAGAGGGGGCTGGGTTCCGTTATCGAAAAAAAGCGTGTTTACCACGTTGGCTTTTTTCATGGTGACAATTTTAACTCTAAATGTCCAGTAAGATTACGCATCTGTCAATAAAAACACACAGAAAATTCACATTTAATGAGGATTTAAGAAATTTGTGTAAAGTTCTCAGGAGATGACAAAGATTTATAGCGCTGAAAGTCTTGGTGATTGGGAAGTTCACAAAAGACAGATGAGCAAAAGAGAAATTTTTACTATATTTGTATTCTGGTGATTTCTACTAAAAGCGTAGAAAATAATTTCATGCAATGGCAGTAAGACTGCCTCAATATTTTATGGGGCAGCCCGCTTGCTATTTTTTGTTAGACCAGGCGTGTGGGAACTAAGAAAGAGAAACTTTGAATATTTAGCTGCCAACTTCCAAGATCATGCCTTCATGGGCGACAACTGCGTTAGGACACGCGCCTCGGAGTTGTTCTGTGAGGCGATCTAAAAAGTCGTCGCTGTGGGTGGGTTCGTGGTGGAAGACGACAAAACGCTTGACACCGGCCACTTTGGAAATTCTTAAGCCTTCTTGCCAGGTGGAATGCCCCCAACCGACTTTAGGTGATTTGGGGTTATGGTATTCTTCATCAGTGTACATGGCATCATAAATTAACAAGTCGGCGTTCTGAGCTAAATGCAGCACGCTTTCATCAATGCGATCTGGAAAATGTTCGGTGTCTGTACAGTAAAAAACCGAACGCCCTTGCCAGGAAACGCGATAACCCATTGCGTTGTTTGGATGGTTGAGGTGGCCGGTTTCAATGGTGATGTCGTCGAGTTGAAAAACATCGCCGGGGATGAGTTCATAAAATTTCATCTCTGCTTGCATACCGGCAATGGGGATGGGAGAGTTGGGGTGTAGTACACGGTCGATAAAATGCTGTTTCATGGACTCAGCATCCGGGGGGACTGCGCCGTGTATGTGAAAGCAGTTACCTTCGATAAAGGCGGGGGTGAAAAAGGGAAAGCCTTGGATGTGATCCCAATGGTAATGGGTGAAAAACATATAGGCTTCGGTGGGCATATCTTTAAGCAGATGTTGCCCCAAGCGTTGGAGGCCGGTGCCACCGTCAAAAATTAGGCGTTTATCCCCTATTCGCATTTCAATACAGGAGGTATTACCGCCGTAGCGAACGGTGTCTTTTCCTGGGGATGGCACGCTACCTCTGACTCCCCAGAACTGTACGACAAATGAGGATGAAGAATTGTTAGTCATGTTTTATTAAATAGGTTCAGATCAGGGCGAGAATACAAGGGCATCGCTTTTTTTAGGGCGATGGACTATGCTGCGGGTTGACCAATAATAATATCGCTCTGCCAAGCAGCCTTAAGGAGCGTTTTTTTTAAGGTATCCTATGCTTTGTCCAACGTCATTAGCTTTTTGAGTGGGTAAAGATGTTGGGTAACATTTACAATTTTGGTTCATAAATTACCCTTTGGTAAGGAAAGTGTGGTTTTTTTTAGCCGGATAGGCTGTGATTTTGTTTTTTGTGTGTAGAGGGTGCGGCATTTTTACTTACAACAATTTTGGTTAAGCAGGAGGAAAATTTTGCTTTTTTTGAGGGCCGGTGTTACTCTTAGCTCTGATTGAGGGTGAAGTTTTGCTCCCGGCTGTCTTCTCTGGGTTGAGTCTGAGAATTACATGGCACCCTTTTTAAGAATTGGAAACTGACAACAATTTTTTAACGTCAAGGAGGTTATGTTTGTGACCGACCTTTGTTAAAAAATATTGCAGCCATAATTATTTTTACGGTTGCTGAGTGACTCCGGTTAATCAATCTTAGTAATTAGCCGGTAAGGAATGTCAGTTTTGGATAGATCTATTCCTATAAGCCGGCGCTAAAGCACTACACACAAGAGCGCTAAAGCACTACACACAAGAGCGCTAAAGCACTACACACAAGAGCGCTAAAGCACTACACACAAGAGCGCTACTACATACCGAGGAGTTTACATTGACCCTGATGGCGCAAAAGGTGATCGCACAGCACTAAGGCAACCATTGCTTCTACCATAGGCACTGCTCTAGGTAAGACGCAAGGATCGTGCCGGCCTTTAGCTGCTAGTATAGTCTCTTCTCCGCCACTCGTCACTGTTCGCTGTTCTTTGCGAATGGTTGCGGTTGGTTTGAAGGCGGTTCGGATAATAATATTTTCTCCGTTTGAGATGCCACCTTGCACGCCTCCAGAACGATTTGTGACAGTACGAATTTCGCCTTTTTCGTCGGTATAAAATTCGTCGTTGTGTTCGATTCCCGATAGCAGGGTGCCGGCAAATCCTGAGCCGATTTCAAAGCCTTTGCTGGCCGGTAAGGACATAACTGCTTTTGCTAAATCTGCTTCAAGTTTATCAAATACCGGCTCTCCTAATCCTTTGGGTACGTTTCTCGCCACGCACTCTACAATTCCGCCGATTGAATTGCCGTCATCTCTGATTTTTTCTATTAGTTCAATCATGCGTTCGGCTGCTTGGGCATCGGGACAGCGAACAATGTTGCTTTCGACTTGTTCGAGGGTTACTGTGTTGGGATCTATTTCACTTTCTAAATCTTTAATTTTTTTAACATAAGCAATAATTTCAACGCCGGCAACTTGTTTAAGTATTTTTTTGGCTATCGCACCGGCTGCTACTCTTCCTATTGTTTCCCTTGCTGAAGATCGCCCCCCTCCTTGCCAATTGCGAATTCCATATTTTGCATCATAAGTAGCGTCGGCATGGGAAGGTCGATAAGTTGTTGCCATTTGATCATAATCTTGGGGCCGAGTATCTTGATTTTTTACTAAAATTGTGATAGGCGTTCCCAAAGTTTTGCCCTGAAAAACACCGGACAAAATTTCGCAAGTATCGCTTTCTTTACGGGGGGTTGTAATTTTGCTTTGTCCGGGGCGACGACGGTCTAGTTCTACTTGTATTTCTTCTAAGGAAATTTCTAGTTGCGGTGGACACCCATCTATAACGACTCCGACTGCTCCACCGTGCGATTCTCCAAAGGTGCTAATACGAAACAAATGACCGAATATATTTCCCATAAGATTTTAACAAGTGGTAGGGCGATTTGTATCTTATCACTGTTTTGTCATTGGTCATTGGTCAAAGGACTATCGCATCTGGGACGGATGCGCCACTAATGACAAATGACAAATGACAAATGACCCTTAACGATTTTCTATTTGACGAACTGCTGTTAAAGCTGAATAAGAAACACCGGCAGTGCCTTCACCTGGGTGGGTAGAATCTCCTACTAACCAGAGATTTTTTAAGGGTGTTCTTGTGGCTATTCCAAAGGGGCCAAAGGTAGGAATTCTTTGCCCAACTCCGCCAACAATTCCTCTTTCGCGGCCTGTATAATTCTCAAAGGTTCGGGGGGTGGCGGCTTCTTGATAGACTATTGTTTCTGGGGTTAAATTGAAGTAAGAACTGAGCCGGTTTATGGCTTGTTTGGTGTAGTTTTCTTTGAGGTGTTGATAATTTTGGGAGTTATACCAACGGCGGGTATCGGTGAATGTTGAAGCGGTGATGGTAGCATAACCGGCCGGTGCGCGTCCATCCCCCGGTTTACTGACAGAAACAAATAGGGAATTATTTTCGCCAATTTCTCCCTTATAGTCGTAGAAAAATTGCAGGTGCGGCGGACAACCGGCAGGAATTGCTGTTTCTTTTACGCCTAAATAAACGACAAATGCGCCGGAAGGAGAATCTAATTTATCGACGCGATAACGATAGGCAGGTAGTCCTCCTAAGCCAAAAATTGCTGCTAAATTTGATAAAGGGGATGGGGATAAATTTGAGAGCGGTTCGGAGCCTATTAATTTTACTAAGTTTTGCACCGGCACATTCGCTACGACAATTTCTGCCGGTTGGGTGAAAACTTCTTTGGTTTTTTGATTTTCTACCACGACACCAGAAACTATGCCATCTTTGACAATAATTTCTTTGACGGTGTGGCGCATGAATAATTTGCCGTTATATTTTTCTAGGGCTTCCACAAGCCGGTCACTTAAAACCTGCATACTGCCTTGAAGATGATATAAACCTTGGGGAGATTGGGAAACGGCTAAAGCAGTGGCGGCATAAAGTAAGGCGGTTTCTTCGCTATCTACTTGGGAATAAAGTTTGAGTTGTAAATCTAAAAAAGTTTTCAGTCTTAAGTTATCTGCTAAACCCAAAAAACGGAGGGCATCTGCAACTGTCCAAAGGGTGAAAGGAACGGTGATTAAAGTATCGGGACGTAGGGCTTGAATTAATTGCCAAATATCCCAAAAATTGCGGGGAGGTAAGACAGGATCGCGGCTTTGGAATGCCCAACTAGCTTGAAATAAGATTTTAAATAATTGCCAGAATTTTTCACTACCCGGAAATTGTTTTTCTCGTTCGGCTTGCCATTTTTTGGGGTCTCGCCAAACGCTGATGGGTTCGGTTTCGCCGGGGAGAAATACGGCACAGGCGGGGTCGCAAAAGGTGGCGGGGGGGATTTCGATGTCGAGTTCTGAGAAGATACGATGATGGATGCCTCCGGGTTCTAAACCGGCAACTTGGGTGGCACCAACGTCGAAGGTGAAATTTTTGCGCTTGAAGGTGGAGGCGCAACCACCGGGGACAATGGCAAGATCGTAGACGGTGACGGGATAGCCACGTTTGGCCAGAAGGGCGGCGGTGGTTAGTCCGCCTATACCGGCTCCGATGACTACGGTGGCTGCATTTCCTTGGGGGTGGGACATAAAAATTTTTACATTTCGTAATGTTCTGTTTTTTAGTTTGACGGTTTTATACGGTTTGGAGCAAGTTGAGCAGCCAAGAAAAAATGGGGCTTGCTCACCTTTTGGGTAAATAATTATTAAGATATGGAAATAATGACCGAAATTTTGTCCATACCAGTAAAAGAGTCTCTTCAGTTCCTTACATGACATCAACACTACGGAAGTCTTCGTTTTTTAGTTTATCGCCCGAACAGCAGCTTTATGAGCGGCTGAATTTTCCACAATTTAGGCGCCTCGCTTCTGGTTTAACGATTATTGCTGAGCAGTTGCCGGTGGAAGCGGTTAATCTGAGTTTGTGGGTGAATGTGGGTTCGGCTGTTGAGTCGGATGAGATTAATGGCATGGCTCATTTTTTGGAACACATGATTTTTAAGGGGACTGAGCGACTTGCTGCGGGTGAGTTTGAGCGTCGAATTGAGGAAAGGGGTGCGGTGACTAATGCGGCGACTTCGCAGGATTATACGCATTTTTATTTGACTTCGGCTCCCCAGGATTTTGCGCTTTTGGCTCCTTTACAATTTGATGTGGTTTTTAATCCGAAAATTCCTGATCAGGCGTTTGAACGGGAACGTGGTGTGGTGTTGGAGGAAATTCGCCGTTCGCAGGATAATCCTCGACGTCGGACTTTTTACCGGTCTATGGAATTGGCGTTTGATGTGTTGCCTTATCGGCGTCCGGTTTTGGGGCCGGCTGAGGTTATTGAAAATTTAATTCCTCAACAAATGCGGGATTTTCATCAGCGTTTTTATGTGCCTTCTAATATTACGGCGGTGGCGGTTGGGAATTTGCCGGTTGAGGAGTTGTTAGAAATTGTTGAGGAGAGTTTCACTCAGGTTTGGCAACAAAAAGAAGCTTCAGAAGTGGTTGAGCCGGTGGGGAATGGTTATTCGCCTGAGCCGGCTTTTGAGGAGATTGTTCGCCGCGAGTATGTGGATGAAAGTTTGCAACAGGCGCGGTTAGTTATGGTTTGGCGGGTGTCGGGTATTGCTGAGTTGGAACAAACTTATGCGCTGGATGTGTTGGCAAATATTTTGTCTGGGGGACGGACTTCTCGTTTGGTTCAAGATTTAAGGGAAAAGCGGGGTTTGGTTTCTCAAGTTGGTGTCAGTAATATGACACACCGGCACCAAGGAACTTTTTATATTTCGGCGCAACTTAGCAACGAAAATTTGCCAATTGTTGAGGAGGCAATTGTTGAACATATCCGCGAAATGCAGGAGGGTTTTGTGACTGAGGCGGAAATTGCTCGTGTGCGAACTCAGGTGGCAAATCGTTTTGTTTTTGGCAATGAGGCTCCTTCTGATCGGGCGGGTTTGTATGGTTATTATCAGTCGATGATGAATGATTTGGGGCCGGCTTTGAATTATCCGGCGCGTATTCAAGCGTTGGATGCTATTGATTTGCAAGAAGCTGCAAGGCGTTTTTTATCTCCAACGGCTTATGGTGTTTTAATCATTCGTCCGAAATAGATAAATTGATAATTGATAATTGGAAGTTGGAAATCAATTATCAATTATCACTTGAGAAATTACGGCATTTGCCAAATTTTTACGGTGTTGTCGTTGCCGGCGGAGGCGAGGGTTTTGCCGTCGGGGCTGAAGGTGACGTTAAAGACGCTTTTTGTGTGCCCTCTTAGGGTTCGGATGGCTCTGCCGTTTTGGGTGTTCCAGAGTCGGACGGTTTGATCGTCACCGGCTGAGGCGAGGATGCGTCCGTTGGGGCTGATGGCGACGGCGTGGACGGGAAAGCCGTGTCCGGTTAGGGTGTTGAGGAGTGTGCCGGTTTTGGGGTTCCAGAGTTTGATGGTTTTGTCGAAGCTGGCGGAGGCGAGCCGGTTTCCGTCGGGGGTGAAGGTGAGAGAGCTTATCCAGTCTGTGTGGCCGGTGAGGGTTTCGCGGAGTTGGCCGGTGTTGATGTCCCAGAGTTTGATGGTGCGGTCGAGGCTGCCAGAGGCGAGGGTTTGGCCGTCGGGGCTGAAGGTGATGGCGTTTACTCCGTCTGTGTGGCCGGTGAGGGTGCGGATATAGCCGCCGGTTTGGAGGTTCCAAAGGATGATGCTGTTGTCCCAACTGCCGGTGGCGGCTATTTGGCCGTTGGGACTGATGGCGACGCTTTCGACGCGGGCGGTGTGGTTATATAGGGTGTAGCGGAGTTGGCCGGTTTTGAGGTTCCAAATGTTGGCGGTGTTGTCTTTGCTACCAGAGATGAGGGTTTCTCCGTCGGGGGAGATGGCGAGAGCGGTGATGTCGTCTAGGTGGACTGTAAGGGTGTAGCGGAGTTCGCCGGTGTTTGGGTTCCAGAGTTTGATTTTGTCGTCGATGCTGCCGGTGGCTAGGGTTTGGCCGTCTGGACTGTAGGCAAGGCCAAATATGGCGAAGTTGCTGTCTAAGCTACGGACTATGAGGTTATTTTGGGCGATTTTTTGGGGGGTGGCGGTTATGGGTTTGCTTAGTACGACTGCTGTACAGGCTGTCAGGGCTAAGGATATTAAGGTTTTTTGTAGCCGGTTTGGAGTCATGGTGCGGTTTTAGGTTTTAGATTTTAGATTTTAGATTGTAAATGTTTGCTGGCTGGGTTGTTTCAGGAAAATTTCTCGTATTTTAGGTGAAAGTTGTGTGTTTTGATAGCTTTATGTTTGAAAATAGGGAAATATTTTAAAATATTGGGCGATTGTGTGGGGTGAGGTGTTGATGATAGGTGGTTGAGTTGAAAAACCCGATTTTTTCAATAAACCGGGTTTATTTGAGGGGGCTATTGAGGTTTTTTCAAACAAAAGTTTTCTCCGCTCATGTCTCCTAAACAGTCGCCTTTGTGGGTAGTAATTATGGTTGATTTTACCGTAGGGAATTGTTTAAGGGTGGCTTCGATTGAGCTTTTCATGCGTGCATCATCGCCTATTCCTGCTGAAAGAACTGGGCGACAAAATTTTAAACGAGCGACTCCTTGGATAATAGAAATTGTAAAGTCTTTGCCACAGTTTGAGTTGCCTTGGAGTTTAAGCGGGGCGATTAATCCTTTGCTTTTTTCGCTGCTATTGGGGCCGGCAATTAGTTGCTGGATGGCAAATTCTGCTACGCTTCTGCTGGTGGTTGTTCGCCACACCGGCTCGACGTAATTAAGGTTGTTATTGCTGTTGGGTAGTTTTGGGAAAAAGACTTTGACTTTGGCTTGACTTTGACTAATTTTTTGGGGCGGGTTTAGGGGGGATGTGGTGCCGGCTTGGATGGGGTAGGTGTTGACAAGGCTAAGGAAAGTAATTAAGCCAAGTCCAAATACATTTGAGTTCAAAAATTTAGGCATAAAAAGTAATGCTGTTGCTTGAAAGTTGGATATTTTTAAGATAAAATATCAGAAACGGAAAGGTTGACCTAGTGTGCCAGTTTGGCAATTGAACGCGAAAGTCGGTTTAACAGATTTTTTTAAATTGTGTGGTTTTGAAGTAAAAATGAGGAGTAAAAATGGTTTCTGATTTGAAAAAACGGGTGGTGGTGGTGGGGGCCGGTTGGGCTGGCTTGGGTGCTAGTTATCATTTGGCAAAGCAAGGTTATGATGTGACACTTTTGGAAGCCGGTGCTTATCCGGGGGGGTTGGTGGCGGGGTGGAAAACTGCGGGGGGTCGTTCGGTTGAGGCCGGCATTCATGGGTTTTGGTATCCATATAATAATATTTTTTCTTTGGTGGATGAATTAGGTTTAAAACCGTTTACTCCTTGGACAAAATCAGCCCAATATTCACCGGCCGGTTTGGAGGTAGAATCGCCTATTTTTCAAAATGAACCGCGTTTGCCAACACCGTTAGGAACGTTTATTTATACGCAGTTTAAACGTTTGCCTTTAGTTGATCGGCTTTCGGCTTTGCCGTTGCTTTATGCGGTGATTGATTTTGATAATTCTGATGAAGCTTGGCGCCGGTATGATGGGGTGACGGCACGGGAGTTGTTTAAGCAATTTGGGGTTTCGGCAAGGCTTTATAAGGAGTCTTTTGAGCCGATGTTATTGGTGGGTTTATTTGCGCCTGGTGAGCAATGTTCGGCGGCGGCGGCGTTGGGAATGTTGTATTATTTTATTTTGGCTCATCAGCCGGATTTTGATGTGGTTTGGTGCCGGGGTACGGTAGGGGAAAAAATCTTTCGTCCTTGGTGCGAGAAAATTGAAAAAGCGGGGGGTAAAATTCTTACAAACCGCAGGGTTAGTGATGTGAATGTGGATGAGTTTGGAAAGGTGACGGGGGTGGTTTGTGGAAATGAGATTTTTGAGGCGGATGCGGTGATTTTTGGGGTGGGAATAACTGCTTTGAAAAAAATTGTGGGGGAAAGTCGGACTTTACAAAGTCGCCGAGAATTTCAGAATGTTAATAATTTAAGGGGAATTGATGTATTAGCTACACGGCTTTGGTTTGACCGCAAAATTGATGTGCCGCGTGCTTCTAATGCTTGTTTTGGGTTTGATAATACGACTGGTTGGACGTTTTTTGATTTGAATGCTTTACATGATGAATTTAAAGAGGAAAGGGGGACGGTTATTGAGGCTGATTTTTATCATGCTAACCAGTTGATGCCGTTAAGTGATGAGGAGGTTGTGAGGCGAGTACAGGGTTATTTAAAGACTTGTGTGCCGCAGTTTGGAGAGGCGAAGGTGGTGGATAGTAGTGTGATTCGTTTACGGCAAGCGGTGACGCATTTTTTCCCTGGAAGTTATCAGGATATGTTAGGAGCGAGGACGAGTTTTAAAAATTTGTTTATGAGTGGAGATTGGGTTGTTACAAGGCATGGATCTTGGTCTCAAGAAAAGGCTTATGTGACGGGTTTAGAGGCTGCTAATTTGGTGATTGAGCAATTTAAGATGGGAGAAAAGGCGAATATTATTCCTGTGGAGGCTGATGAGCCTCATGTGCAGATGGCGCGGGGTATAAATAAGAGTTTGCGGGAGGTTAGTAAGGCGTTTTTGCCTGATTTTTGGTTGCCGTAGGTTGTCTAAGAAACTGGGTTTCTATTTGGGGCAAGAAACCCGGTTTCTATGTCTGTCACAGTTTAACTTTTTCTTGCTTGTTTTACCATCGTAATGAGGGTTTGGTGAGCGTCTTCTGAATGTTCTAGGGTATGATCAAAGGTAATTCTTAATGGAATTGTTTCGCCGTTTATTTGGGCAGAAAGATCCATACCTTGCGGATCGATGGCAACCATTTGTGCGGCTGTTGCTTCTGTAGAATTGCCGTAATGTTTGGCGTATAAAAGTACGGCTTCGGCGTGATCTTCGTTCATGTGTTTGCAGATGCGATCACTGATTTCGGGGGTGATTTGATCGGCCATGAGAAACTCCTGAATTTGATTGTTTTAATTATTCTAACTTAAGGTTGCTTAAATGTTAATTTAACCGCGCTGTACATTCTAAAATTAAGCGCTGGTTGATGAGGGCATGAGGTTGAATTTCTAGGGCTTTTCTGAAGGCTTGGATGGCTGCTCGATATTCTCCCAAACCGGCATAACATAAGCCTAAACCATGCCATGCTCCAAAATGAAAGGGGACTAATTCTAGGACTTTTTTACAGTCTTGAATTGATTTTGCAAATTCGCCAATTGTATAATAAAGAACGGCTCGGCGGTTCCAAGCTTCGGCAAAATCTGGTAAGTCGGAAATGAGGAGTGTTAGGGATTCTTCTGCTTGGGAAACATGGCCAACTTCGATTAATTTTTGGCTTTGTTGAAGCAATTGCCACCCATACATTCCTTTTTGCATAAACCACCTTTGCCAAAATTCGTTAGTTGCTTCGTTGCGGATGGTTTCATTTTCATTTTTTAGGGCTTCGAGTAACTCATTAATTGATAAATTGTTCATGGTTAGGGCGGGAAAAGTGAGTTAGGAAAATGAGCTTTTTTGTGGGTGTGGTGGGCAAGATAACACACTGGCTTATTAAAATTGTAACCTGGCAGGGTGTAACCTCTCTCGCAACCTTGCGCCTAAAATGGGAGGGCTAGGGAAAGGTTAATGGGGGTTAGGTTTGGGTTACAAGACGCGGTAAACTATTTTAATCAGTGTCTTTATGGCAAGGCGGCATCCAAGCGGGAATTGCCCCGGTTGCCGGTTGCAGTAAAAGTCTGCTGTGTTTTGTTTGTTTCATTTTTTTAACCTCAAAAAACGCTGATTATGCCTGCTTTTCTATTTGAAGTCGGTACAGAAGAATTACCCGCTAGTTTTGTGGCAGATGCGATACAACAATGGCGTGATCGCATCCCTAAAATGCTGTCAGAAAATAGCTTGACAAATGATTCGGTTAATGTTTATGGAACTCCGCGCCGGTTGGCGGTTTTAATTAAAGGTTTGCCGGTGCAACAACCTAACCGAGAAGAGGAAATTAAAGGCCCACCGGCCTCGGCGGCTTTTAAAGATGGAAACCCTACGAAAGCTGCGGAAGGTTTTGTAAAAAAACAAGGGGTAGAATTAAGCGATTTAGAAGTTCGTTCGACGGATAAAGGGGATTTTGTTTTTGTTAATAAAAAAATTGCCGGTCGTCCAACAGCGGATATTTTAAAAGAGTTAATTCCGCAGTGGATTACAAGTTTAGAAGGCAAGCGTTTAATGCGTTGGGCGGATGGAGAATTGAGGTTTCCGCGTCCGATTCGTTGGTTGATTGCCTTATTTGATGATGTGGTTTTGCCGGTGGAAATTGTTAATGTTTCAGAAACAATTAAAACTGACAGAATTACTTATGCCCATCGAGTGCTTCATCCTGAGCCGGTGAGCATAGTTCATGCTGATGAGTATGTGGCAAAAATGCGAACTGCTTTTGTGGAAGTTGACCCAGAAATACGCCGTCAAACAATTATTGAACAAGTCAACGCAGCGGCAGAAAAAGTAGGGGGAACGGCGGAAATTTACCCAGATTTATTAGCAGAAGTTATTCATTTGGTGGAATGGCCGAATGCAGTTTTGGGTAAATTTGAAGATGAATTTTTGATTTTGCCGGCGGAAGTTATTACAACGGTAATGGTGACACACCAGCGTTATTTCCCGGTTTTGAAAGATAAGAATAGCCCCGATTTATTGCCTTATTTCATCACCATTTCTAACGGCGATCCGGCAAAATCAGAGATTATTGCTAAAGGCAATGAGCGGGTGATTCGAGCCAGATTGGCAGATGGACAGTTTTTTTATAAAACTGATTTGGCTAAACCTTTAGATAGTTATGTTTCTCAATTGGAAACGGTGACATTTCAAGAAGATTTAGGCAGTGTGCGGGATAAAGTTGAGCGGATTATTAGAAATGCCGCATTGATTAGTCGTCAGTTAAATATTGCCGAAAATATTCGCCAAAAAATTGAACGTGCTGCTTTACTTTGCAAAGCGGATCTAGTAACGCAGATGGTGTATGAATTCCCCGAATTGCAAGGCGTGATGGGTGAAAAATATGCCCGTGCGGGGGGTGAAACTGAGGCGGTGGCTAAGGCAATTTTTGAGCATTATTTGCCGCGTGGTGCCGGTGATATTTTACCGGAAACTTTGCCGGGGCAAATTGTAGCTTTAGCCGATAAACTTGATACGATTGTTTCGATTTTTGGCTTGGGAATGTTGCCCACCGGCTCGTCTGATCCTTTTGCGTTGCGCCGCGCTGCAAATGGTGTAATTAATATTGCCTGGGCTGCCAATTTAACTATTAATTTGCAAGTAATTCTGGAACAATTAGCAGCAGATTTTACCAATTCTCATCCCAAAGCTTCTGATGATTTACTACCGATGTTGCAAGAGTTTTTCTTACAGCGAATTCGGACGTTATTGCAGGAAGAAAAAGGCATTGATTATGACTTGGTAAATGCTGTGTTGGGCGAAAATGACCCGGAATACACAGAACGCGCCTTAAAAGACTTGCTAGACGTGCGAGAGCGAGCTTTATTTCTGCAACAAATCCGCAAAACCGGCCTGCTTTCCGAAATTTATGAAACTGTCAACCGTTCGGCTCGTTTGGCGAAACAAGGTATGTTAGATACCGAGCAATTAGAACCGGCAAAGGTTGTTAATTCTACGCTTTTTCAAAAAGCATCAGAACAAGCTTTTTATGATGCTTTGGTACACATTGTGCCGCAAACTCAAGCAGCCCAAAAAACACGCAATTATCAGCAACTTGTTGATGCGATTGCCGGTATTACTCCCACCGTTAGCACATTTTTTGATGGTGAGCAAAGTGTGTTAGTAATGGATGAAAATCTCGACATCCGCCGCAACCGATTAAACTTGTTAGGATTATTGCGAAATCATGCAAGGGTTTTAGCGGATTTTGGCCCGATTGTCAAGAGTTAAAAAACCGCAGATGTAAGGCAGGCAGGATGCCTGCCCCACTACAGATAAATGCGGATAGGCTATCTGCTATAGGATGCGGTTAAAATAAAAAAGCTATCTACTCAATCCTCACAAAAATTATGCCCAAGGCTCATATTATTGGATTAGGAAAATCAGGAATTGCCGGTGCAAAACTGCTGAAAAGAGAAGGCTGGCAAGTCACGCTGAGTGATACCAAAACTTCCGCAGACTTCCAACAACAAAAGCAACAATTAGAAGCAGAAGGTATCACCGTATTATTAAGCCATGCTTTTAACCCAGAAGCCGAAGAAAAACTTGATTTAGTAGTTGTAAGTCCGGGGGTTCCTTGGGATATTCCAGCCTTATTAAAAGCGCGAGAATTGGGGATAGAAACTATTGGAGAAATGGAACTTGCATGGCGGTATTTAAACAAGCGTCCCTGGGTAGCGATCACCGGCACCAATGGCAAAACCACAACCACTGCATTAATTGCAGCTATTTTTCAAACTGCCGGTTTGCACGCACCGGCCTGCGGTAATATTGGTTATGCTGCCTGCGAATTAGCGCTATCAGAAACTCCGCCTGATTGGATAATTGCAGAAGTTAGCAGTTATCAAATTGAATCTTCTTCTACCCTTGCGCCGCGCATTGCAGTTTGGACAACTTTTACACCCGATCATTTAAGCCGGCATAAAACTTTAGAAAATTATTTCAATATCAAAGCCAAACTTTTACATCAAGCCGAGTTAAAAATTGTCAACGGAGATGACCCTTATTTGCGTCAAAATGCTGCCAAAACATGGGAAAAGGCTTGCTGGACAAGTGTGCAAGGAAAAGAGGCGTTATTGGGCGATTTTGAACGGGGTATTTATATTGAGAATGGCTGGGTAATTTATCAAGGCGAGCAAGTTGTAGAAGCCTCTGCGTTGCGAATGGTTGGCAGTCATAATTTGCAGAATTTATTAATGGCAGTAGCGGCGGCAAAATTAGCCGGAATTGATAACAAATCAATTGCCAAAGCTATCGCCGAATTCCCCGGAGTTGCCCACCGGCTTGAGCATATTTGCAACATTAATGGCGTTGATTTTATTAACGATAGCAAAGCCACAAATTACGATGCTGCGGAAGTTGGTTTATCGTCTGTAGAAGCACCGGCGATTTTGATTGCGGGGGGAGATCCAAAAGCAGGAGATGATACCGGCTGGCTAAAAGTTATTCAAGAAAAAGCCGTTGCTGTGTTATTAATTGGCGATGCAGCCGCGCAATTTGGAAAACGGTTACAAGACATCAATCACCCCCGTTTTGAAATTGTCGGAACAATGGAAAAAGCGGTGAAACGTAGCGCCGAGTTAGCCCCCCAATTGAATGCAAAAGTAGTGTTATTGTCGCCGGCTTGTGCGAGTTTTGATCAATATCAAAATTTTGAACAACGCGGCGATGATTTCCGTAAATTGTCTTTAGAATTAGCCGGTTAAGGTAGGGTGGGCTTTGCCCACCTTTTTAAATCTGAAAAAATTCAGCTTTTGCCATTAGCTTATTAAATTTATTATCTATTTGTTGTTTGCTTTATCCACTTTCCGAAATCTCTGCCAAAATAATAATATCCTATCTTCCCCATCCCGATTATGATAGACCTTTTATTAATAATGACTGTTGGTTTTTTTGGCAGTTTCGGTCATTGTATCGGAATGTGCGGCCCTTTAACAGTTGGATTTTCCCTATCCCAAAAAATAGAAACCCCCCAAAGCTGGCAAAAACAAATTTACTTCCACAGCCTTTTAAACATTGGCAGAATTATTAGCTATACCCTCACCGGCGCAGCCATTGGCGCATTAGGAGAAGTCACCATCGCTGGAGGAGAATTTGCCGGCATTGGCAGCATTTTACGTCGCAGTATCGCCATAATAACCGGCCTCCTACTTATTTTTTTCGGACTCAGCCAAATTTACCCTAATCTTTTACAAAAGCTGCCATTACTACCAACTTCTTTTACCGAAAAATTGCATAACAAACTCAGCCAAATTTTGATAAAAATTGCCCGTCAGGAAAACAAATTTACTCCTTTATTCCTAGGCTTATTATGGGGCTTTATTCCCTGCGGTTTTCTTTATGCAGCCCAAATTAAAGCAGCAGAAACCGGCAGCCTTATTTGGGGTGCTGGCACCATGTTTGCCTTTGGGTTAGGAACCATGCCAAGCTTAATAGCAGCCGGTTTATTTACCTCAAAATTAAACAGCGATCAACGCAGTCAATTATATCGCCTTGCCGGCTGGATAACTTTAACAATTGGTATCCTCACCTTACTGCGTTCTGATGCAATGGTAGACTACACCGGCCATGCAGCAATCCTATTATTAATTATCGCCTTAATAGCCCGTCCAATTAGCCGGTTTTGGGCATTTCCCTTGCGTTACCGGCGCGCCTTTGGAGTCGGCGCATTTATCTTATCAATTGCCCACACATTCCACACCCTCGACCATACATTAAACTGGAATATAGAAGCACTTTCCTTTATGTTACCCCAACATCAAATAGCAATTTGGGGCGGCATAATTTCCCTCACATTAATGATACCCCTCGCCCTGACAAGCTTCGACAAAGCCGTTAATTATTTAGGCAAAAAATGGCGAATTCTACACTTATTAAGCATCCCAGCCTTAATATTAGCCAGCCTCCATGCCATCCTGATCGGTTCCCACTATCTCGGAGAATTGCAAATCACACCGGCCGGTAAAATTTCTAGTACAATTTTGGCAACAATTACTATAATTGTAGTGCTGGCGAGATTTCGCTTATTTTGGACAATCTTATCCCTAGAAAAATACTATGTTCCACCCATTCAAAGCCGGTAAATTCTTCTTTATTTTACCCATATTGGTGTTAATTACCGGCCTCTCGCCGAAAGCATTTAACCCCATTCCCCCCGCCTATTCCCACGAAGTCGAAATCTCTGGAGATGTCGCGGCAACTTTTCACATTGAACCCAATCATAACCCAAAAGCCGGTCAACTTACCCAAGCCTGGTTTGCCTTAACTCGCAAAGGCGGCGCCATCATCCCATTAAACCAGTGTAACTGTCAGCTTGCCGTTTATTCCTTACCACGCCGGCCTAATGTTCAACCAATTTTAAAACCAGCTTTAAAAAGCATTAATGCCGAAAATTATAAAGGCATTCCAGGCGCAGAAATCACCTTTCCAAAAGCCGGTGCTTATGAGTTAGAAATCAACGGAACCGCAAAAGCCGGTGCTAATTTTCAACCCTTTAAACTCACCTTTGAAGTCAACGTTAGCAAGTAAATTTTAACCGCAGATAAACGCAGATGAACGCAGATGAATGCAGATGGTTTTGGGAATTGTAGCCAGAGATTTATTTATCCATAAACCTTTGAAAAACTCCCGAAACCTATCTGCATCCATCTGTGGAGCAGGCATCTTGCCTGCTTTACAAAATGGCGGGCAAGATGCCCACCCCACTGATGGAGTAGGCATCTTGCCTGCTTTACATCTGCGGTTTATTAACTACAAACCGGCCATAACTTCCCGCGCAGCAGCCAAAGTTTTATCGATATCTTCCTCCGTATGCGCCAAAGAAGTAAACCCAGCTTCAAACTGCGAAGGAGCCAAATAAACACCATGTTCCAACATACCACGATGGAACCGGCTAAACTTATTCAAATCGCACTTTTTGGCATCCTCATAATTATGCACCGGCCCCGCCGTAAAAAAGAAACCAAACATCCCACTAATATTGCCACCACAAGCAGCATGACCGGTTTCTTTCGCAATTTGCAACAACCCATCACTTAAGCGTTTTGTAATCTTTTCCAAATACGCATAAGTACCCTGTTTTTGCAATTGTTCAAGCGTTTTAATACCCGCCGTCATTGCCAAAGGATTACCCGATAAAGTGCCGGCTTGATATACAGGGCCGGCCGGTGCAATCATAGACATAATATCCCGACGACCGCCATAGGCACCCACCGGCAAACCACCGCCAATAATCTTACCCAAAGTCGTTAAATCTGGCGTCACACCAAACTTTTCTTGAGCACCGCCGTAAGCGATCCGAAAGCCGGTCATCACCTCATCAAAGACTAACAAAGCACCGTTTTCTGTTGTGATTTCTCGCAACCCTTCCAAAAATCCCGCATCGGGAGGAATAAAGCCGGCATTTCCAACCACCGGTTCTAAAATTACTCCACAAATTTCATCTTTGTTTTCTGCAAACAATGCTTTAACAGCTTCCAAATCATTATAAGGTGCCGTCAAAGTGTTACTTGTAGCCGACTTTGGAACCCCCGGAGAATCCGGTAAACCCAAAGTAGCTACTCCCGAACCCGCCTTTACCAAAAACATATCAGCGTGTCCGTGATAGCAGCCTTCAAACTTAATAATTTTGTCGCGTCCTGTAAAGGCTCTCATTAAGCGTAAAACCGCCATACAAGCCTCGGTGCCAGAGTTAACAAAACGCACCATTTCAATACTGGGAACGGCATCAATTACCATTTCTGCCAGTACATTTTCTAACGCCGAAGGAGCACCAAAACTTGTACCCTTTTCTAAGGAATCATGCAGCGCTTTAATCACATCAGGATGAGCGTGACCGCAAATTGCCGGCCCCCAAGTACCAACATAATCTATATATTGGTTGTTATCTACATCCCAAATGTAAGCACCTTTAACTCGGTCAAAAACAATCGGTTGTCCGCCGACCGATTTAAAAGCACGAACCGGCGAACTTACACCACCCGGCATTAACTTTTGGGCAGCGGTAAAAATTTCTTCAGATTTTGTGGTGTTCAGACTGGTGGTAATCAAATTTCTCTCCTCTATCAGCTTTAATTCAATATAGAGCAATTTGCGGTTTTTTTACTATCTCGCTTTTGCTCTTTTTTTGGTCAAAAAATTCTCACAATTCTTGCTACATTTCTGCCATTTTGTCTGCTAGTTTATCCTCATGGGAATTGCGGATTTTTAAACTTTTTCCTCAAATTCCCACTATCATATAACTATACCAGAAATTGCAGCAGAGGTGAATATCTTTGCTCAACAAAAGTAGCGCTCATACTGTAAATTTTTGTGTAAAACGATTGACAATTGACCCCGTTTATTTTATGGCAACACCAACCCCATCCACCCACTCCATCCCTGCTGAAAAAATCCGCTACAACGAACAAGGACTTGTCCCCGCCATCGTCCAAGATCACCTCGATGGCACGGTTTTGATGATGGCGTGGATGAATGCAGAATCATTGCAAAAAACCCTAGAAACCGGCGAAAGTTGGTTCTGGAGTCGTTCTCGCGCCGAATTTTGGCACAAAGGCGCCACATCCGGTCATATTCAAAAAGTAAAAACCATTCGTTATGACTGCGATAGTGATTGTTTACTTGTAGGAGTTGAACAAATTGGCGATATTGCCTGCCACACCGGCGAACGTAGTTGTTTCCATCAAGTAGACGGGCAAATTATACCACCACCGGCAGACATTCTTTCCCAAGTTTTTAACATTATCTGTCAACGCCGAGATCACCCCTCACCCGAATCCTATACCTGCAAATTATTGGCCGGTGGAGACAACAAAATTCTCAAAAAAATAGGTGAAGAAAGTGCAGAAGTCGTTATGGCATTTAAAGACGACGACCCAGACCAAATAGCCGGAGAAGTTGCCGACTTACTGTATCATACAATGGTTGCCCTAGCCCATCACAAAGTAGACATAAAAGAAGTCTATCGTAAACTAGAATCCCGCAAAAAATAACGGCGTAGGCTGTTACTATGCCCACCGGCTTCTATAATGGTGGGCATAACTAATCACCTTCTCTTCAAAAACCAGCCTAAATACTTCAAAATTACAACAGCAACCCCCACACTCAGCGCCAAACCCAACCACAAACCATCAGCCAAAGGACGAGGCAAATCTAACATAAACCCACCCAAAGGAGGCCCAATAAAATAGCCGATTGCCCAACATAAAGAATTCACCGAAAGATACACACCCCGCAAAGACTCCGGCGCCAAATCTACCACCAAAGAAGAAGCAAAAGGAGTATAAGAAACCGTTGCCATAGCCAACACAGCTAAACCCAAAATTGCCCACAGTAACGGTAAATTATTCAGCGTTCCCGTTAACCCAATTAATAAAAAACCACCTCCCCACAAAAACGCGGAAAAAATTAGAGAATTTGTATGGCTAAACCGGCCCAAAAACCGCGCCACCGGCAACTGAAACAAAATCGTCAAGAAAAGATGCCAAGTAAATAAACCAGTAATAATTTCCGTTGAAAAACCCTTAGCCGTACCGTCAGAGACAAAATCCTTAAAATAAAGCGGCATCGAAGTTTGAATCTGGCAAATATACATCGTAAATAAAACATTTACCAACGCAAAAATCAACAAACCCCGATCTCGCAAAGCCAAACCCCACCCCTCAAGCATCGAAGGTTTTGTACTCTCATCAAAATTTTTCCTAGAACTTTCCTTAATTGCTACCCAAATCACCCCAAAAAATACCAAATATGAAACACCATCAATAATAAATAAGCCCCGATAATTGCTCGTTAAAGAAATTAATAAACCTCCCAAAACCACACCCAACTGTAACCCCACACTATCCGCCAAACGATTCAAAGCATAAGCTTCTTGGCGATTTTCATTATTTGTTAAATCCGCAATTAAAGCCTCAGTTGCCGGCCAATATAACCCCCCACCGAACCATAAAAGTAAATTTCCTATCAACAAACTACTCAAATTATCCGCAGTAGCCAAAGCAAAACAACCCACCGCACAAACCAAAGCAGAAAGTAATAAAGTCCGCCGCCTTCCCCAGGCCGGTGAATCTGCCAGAGAACCGCTTAAAAACCGCCCTAAAACTCCAGAAATAGACGCAGAACCTAACGCAATTCCCACCGCAGTTTTTGTTAACCCCACCTCCTCAGTAAAAAAGATCGGGGCATAAAATAAAGTAAACCCGCTACCAATTCCAGAAAGTAACCTACCAGCCCCCAAAATCCAAACTTGCCGGTTTAAATTAGGCAGCCAAGAAAACAGCTTATCTCTTTGCAAAAATTTCATATTTACTGTATAATACTCCCATAATTTGTGTTAGCTATCCCGCCGTTTCACGCCATGTCCCTAGCGCCCCCACTAATCATCACCGGCCTGCTAATTGCATTGATAGCGGTCTTAGATTTTACCATTTTTAGGCATCACCGGCTCGGTTTTAAATATATCCCAGGACTTAAACTTTATAACAAAGCCGTAGAGCAAACAAAACAACGTAATTATACCAGCGCCATAGGAACCTTTACTCAGGCATTGCAGCAAAATCCCAACTTAATAGAAGCCTACAACCGACGCGGACACGCTCGCTTTCTCGCCGGTGATACCTCTGGCGCAATTAAAGATTACAATCAAGCCATAACCCTAAATCCCAGCTACATAGAAGCCTACATCAACCGTGCCTACGCCCACAACAAACAAGGAAACCGCACCGCAGCCATCCACGATTATAATCAAGCCACTAAGTTATATTTAAAGCAAAAAGATCCAATCAATTACCGCAAAACCTTAGAAACATTAAAACTGCTTCCAAAGGGCGAGCAAACAAATAAGCCGATCGAAGAAAAACCCATCCCCAAAACACCCCCTATCTCTAACGCAACCAACAACAATTTTGAATTTGATCACGGATTATACAGCGCCCAAATAGGAGACTATAAAGGAGCAATTCAATACTTTAATCAAGCTCTAAAAATCAATTCCCAAGACAGCATAATTTACTATAACCGGGGACTAGCTTATTTTAAACTCGGTAAAAATAAAGAAGCCCTAGCAGATTTAACAAAAGCAATAAAAATCAATCCTAACTATATTGAAGCCTTACTAGCACGAGGCGATCTTTACCGCAAACTACCCTCTTATCAGCAAGCCATAGAAGAATACACCAAAGTCATAGAAATTAACCCCGAAAATGCCCAAGCTTATTATAACCGCGCCCTTACCTATTCTGAAAGAAGCGAAAAAAGCTGGTCACTTCAAGATAAACGTCAAGCCCAAGAAAACTATCAAAAAGCAGCTAAATTATTCTTTGAAATGGGAGATATTCCTAATTATGAAAAAGCCAGAAAACATATACAACAAAACTCCCCAGCACAACCCTCTAATCTACCAAAATCTCATAAACTTTCCCCTTCAATTTCCCCCCAAAAATCAAAGACAAACCCTAACCAATTCCAACGCCAAAAAACTAAAATCTCACCCCGCATTGAACTCGAAAAAAAATTACTTATGCTTTTAAACGGCGAGCGGCGCACAGCCCTACGCCTGGTAGAATCAGCCCAAGCGAAATATCCTGATAAAACAATAGATTGGTATTACGAAAAAGTCATTTGGGACATAGAAAGAGACCGGGGCAGGTGAACAATTAAAAACACAGACTTAATGCCAAATATAAACATACCCTTCTGCCTTCCCTTGACCTGTAGAACATTGCCAAAGACGACTTTAGAAAAACTTACAAGAGATCAGCCCGATAGTTAGACAAGCAGCCGAACAGTAAACAGCGGAAACTTAAAAAAACTTTTTAACGACAAATCTTATCAGCAGCTAACAACTTTCTCGATCCTTGCCCAAACTGCTGCGTAAAATTGATTCAAGTACAAGAAATCCATCAGGGAGCAAAACGGTTTGGCACACACACCCTACTCCGATTGGATCGTCAATCCGAGCGATCACAACACCAGAAACACCCAATCCCCAATCCCTCCCATTCCCATAGAATTAAGAGGCAAACCCGAATCACTGCCACAAACCTTACTCACTCAGATGAAAGCTGAGGAATTTTACAACCACTTCTTTTATTACCGAGGAGTCAAAAAAGCCCAAGAAGGCGACTACACCGGCGCCATAGAAACCTGGTCACAAGAAATACGCCGCCATCCAGACTTTGCACCGGCCTACTTTGATCGCGCCAACATCCGCCGCAAACTCAAAGACTTAGACGGAGCCCTAGACGACTACACCCAAGTCATCGAAATTTGCCCAGACTGTGCAGACGCCTACTTCAAAAGAGGAAACACCAGACGAGACATGGGAGATCATCAAAGCGCCATCGAAGACTACAACGAAGTCCTCCGACTCAACCCCACCTTTGCCGAAGCCTACAACAACCGAGGCAACGCACGCCGCGACACCGGCAACCACACCGGCGCCATCGAAGACTACAACAAAGCCGTCATACTCAACCCCAACTACGCCAAAGCCTACTACAACCGGGCCCTCTCACGCCGGCGCATCGGCAACTCCCTCGGAGCCATAGAAGACTACAACAACGCCATCCGCATCAACCCCGACTACGCCAAAGCCTACTACAATCGAGCATTCACCTACTCAGATTTAGGCGCAAAACAAAAAGCCCTCACCGACCTCCAACAAGCCGCCGAACTATTCTTAAAACACCGGCAAATGACCGCCTATCGCAAAATCATCCAAGACATGAAACAACTCCAACCCTAACCCAACTCCCCGACACAATAAGTTTCCGATTTCCCCAGCTTTTCCATCCAACGGATCTCAAAATCAAGCATAATAAACACTGAAATTTCTCCATCTTCCCCACGAGATACCCACACCCATCTGCGTGATATTTATCATGTCATCATCCTTTTTATTAGTAACAGATTTAGACAACACCCTCGTCGGAGATGACCAAGCCCTCGCCCACCTCAACCGGCACCTCCAGAACCACCGCACAACCTACGGCACAAAAATAGTCTATTCAACAGGCCGTTCCCTCACCAGCTACCAGCAACTCCGCCAAGAAACCCAACTTTTAGATCCAGACGCCCTCATCACATCCGTTGGCTGTGAAATTTATCATCAAAACAGCCCAAACCCAGACCCCGCCTGGTCAGAAATCCTCACCCCCGGATGGAACCGGCAACTCGTAATTAACACCGCCGCCGAATTTAGCCAACTTATCCCTCAACCCGAACCCGAACAAAGACCCTACAAAATCAGCTATTTCTTAACACAAAAAGACGCAGAAAACATCATCCCAAAACTACAAAATAACCTTCAAAAACAAAACTTAAAAATCAAACTAATTTACAGCAGCAACAAAGATTTAGACATCATCCCCCAACAAGCCGACAAAGGACAAGCCATGCAATATTTACGCAAAAAATGGCAAATTCCATCCACCCAAACCGTTGTTTGTGGAGACTCCGGCAACGACATAGCCATGTTCAGCGCCGGCACCCAAAAAGGTATCATCGTCGGAAACGCCCAACCCGAACTGCTAAACTGGCACAAAAGCAACCCATCTCCAAACCACTACCTAGCAAAAGCAACCTGTGCCGGTGGCATCCTAGAAGGACTAAAAAACTTCCACCTCCTACCCACCTAAAACCATCCCTATTCATCCCCATTCATCCGCGTTCATCCGCGTTTATCTGCTATAGGATGCGGTTAAAAAACAAAAAACCAACAACTAAAAAACTTCAACATCCTACCCACCTAAAACCATCCCCATTCATCCCCATCCATCCGCGTTCATCTGCGTTTATCTGCGGTTAAAAAACAAAAAATGATAGCCTACCTCAAAGGAACCGTAACCCAAATCCAAAAAACCCCTCCCAACAAAATCACCCTCACCCTAGAAACCAATCAAATAGGCTACGAAATCCAAATACCCCCAAGACTAGCAGAACAAATACGAACCAAAACCGAACAAATACAAATTTTCACCCACCAACAAATCAGAGAAGACCAACATATCCTGTATGGCTTTGCCAGCGCCGCCGAAAGAGACTTATTTCGTCAACTCATCAGCGTCAGCGGCATTGGCCCCCAATCAGCCCTTGGCCTCCTCGACACCCTAGGACTTGAAACCCTCGTTCAAGCCATCGTCACCGGCAACATAAAAGCCCTCACAAAAGCCCCTGGAGTCGGCAACAAAACAGCAGAAAGGCTCAGCCTCGAACTTAAAACCAAACTCGGAGAATCGCGCAAAGGAGCCGGTTTAAGCGTGCCGGTTGTCCTCGAAAACAGCCTCCAAGAAGACCTAGAAATGACCCTTTTAGCCCTGGGATACACCAACACCGAAGTCCTGCGAGTCTTAGAAGCCCTAAATCAAGAACCCGATTTAAAACAAGCCGGCATCGAAGAATGGATACGACGAGCTATAGCCTGGTTAAGCCGGCCCTAAAAACCCAGATCACAGAACTCAAAAACCAAAACCAAACCCACTAGATCGTCCTATCCCAATCAATCAACAGCCAAATTAAGCTTCAATGCCCTTGCCATAAACCACATTAACCGCTTGGTGCAAAGCCACTGTCCGATCTTCCAAAACGTGATCAGGATGAATCAAATCGAAAATGCCCAACGTTTGCAAACGACTTTGAATTTTCGGACTAGCCCCAACAATAAAGACTTGCAACCCTTTATCGACAGCATCCCGAATCGCATTCTCAATAGCCAACGAAGCAGTAACCCCCAACATCGGCACATCGCTGAGATCCATCACCAAAACATCAGCATCCTTAATCGCATTATGCTCACGGGCGATAGCCTTAGACAAACCAAAAATCATCGGGCCACTTAAATAAAACAACAACACCCGACCCTTCCCCTTATCTAGCAATTCCTTTTGCTCAGGAGTCAACCTCACATCATCATCCGTATCCGTAATCAGCTTAACTTCCTGAGACTGCAAACTGCTCAACCGTTCAATTGTGAGAACATTGGCAATAAATACCCCCACACCCACCGCCACAATCAAGTCTACAAAAACCGTCAGCAGCAGCACCCCGTACATGATCAAAGAACCTTTCACGGATATTTTGTGAGAACGCTTCAAGAAACTCCAATCGAGAATATCAATCCCCACCTTAAGGGCAATTCCCGCCAAAACCGCCATCGGAATTGGTTCGGTCAATTTTGCCGCCCCCAACACCACCACCAAAAGCACCACAGCACGAGTTAAACCCGATAAAGCAGAAGTTGCGCCGGTTTGAATATTAACAACCGTTCCCATCGTTGCACCGGCACCAGGCAAACCCCCAAAAATCCCTGAAACGATATTAGCAATGCCTTGACCAATCAATTCCTTATCTGATTTGTGTTCCGTCCGCGTCAAACTATCTGCCACCACCGCCGTTAACAAAGTATCAATACAGCCCAACATCCCCAACATCACACCATCAACAAGCATAATGGTGATTTGATCGGGGCTAAAGGTAGGCATTCGCAAACTAGGCAAAGCAACAGGAATTTCACCAATACGGCGAATATCAACGTCCTTAAATATCGTCACCGAGATCAGCGTACCGATAATAAGAGCCACAAGCTGAGGCGGCACGATTTTCTTGAATTTCTTAGGCATCAAGAAAATAATCGCCAGCGTTACCGCACCTAAAATCGCTTCCGGTGGGTTCACCTTCGATATCAACTGCGGGATAGCCATAAACGTTCCCAAAACACCACCCTTGGGCGGCGCTTGACCAAGGAACGGGGCAATTTGCAAAATTATCAAAATTACGCCAATTCCCGACATAAAGCCAGAAATGACGCTATAGGGCATTAAGGTAATGTATTTCCCTAACTTAAAAATCCCAAAAATAATCTGAAACAGGCCGGCCAACATAACGATAGTAAAAGCCATCCCCAAACCCTGATCAGGGTTAGCTGCCAGCATTGATGCCACAATGCCGGTCATTACCACCGTCATTGGGCCGGTGGGTTCAGAAATCAATGTTGGTGTGCCACCAAACAAGGCCGCAAAAAAGCCGACACAAACCGCCCCATAGAGTCCGGCAATGGGCCCTACACCAGAGGCAACTCCGAAAGCGAGAGCAAGCGGGAGTGAAACAATCGCTGCCGTGACACCACCAAAGATATCACCCCGAAGATTGCTAAAATCAATTTCATTAGTTACTGACATGAGTAAGTATGTGAAAGGAAAGTGTGCTAGAGGAGATTGAACACGAGCATATCAATAAGTGGTTTATAACAAAAGATTATGGAAAATATCTAAAATTTTTTTGGCTTGGCTTTTTGGAGTGTAAATTGCCTTAAACCACCTAAAACTCAAGGAAATATGAGACTAAACGCTATAAGACAGCCTTTTTTTCTACAGCCTATTATTTTGTTATGGGCTGCATCAATTAAGCTCATAGAACTACGACGAACCGATGCCAAAGCTCGACGATTGATTGCTTTATCGCTCTACCCTACAGGTTGCCACAAACAAAAATGATAATAAAAGCATTTATACTTACTTCCCATCAAAATTTTACCTTGCTACAGAGCTTGAGCAGGCCAAGCCAGAAAATATACACCGATATCGTTACTCGCCAGCAAACCTGTGATATGATCGACAATTGCTGGATTTTATAAAAAGACAACTCATGGCACTAACCCAACAGCGAAAACAAGAAGTAATGACGTCCTATCAGGTTCACGAAACCGACACAGGATCAGCAGATGTGCAAGTCGCCCTTTTGACCGAACGCATCAATAAACTCAGCGAACACCTCAAAGCCAATAGCAAAGACCATTCCTCGCGTCGGGGATTGCTAAAAATGATCAGCTTGCGGAAGCGTCTGCTGGCCTACATCATCAAACAAGATCAACAGCGTTATCGCAAACTGATTGAGCGCTTAGGCATTCGCGGTTAAGAAAGCTATGGCATCAGAAACCGACGAACGCTCACGTCTACCCTTTGAACCGGCCAAAAACCGCAAAAAGTCTGCTTCCCAGCGCTCTGAGGCTTCTCCAACGCCCAGCAAAGAAGCCAAAAAAAAGCCGAACCCAAAACCCATAGAAAAAACCGAGTCTAAAAGCAAAACAAAACAGCCAGTCACAAAGGCTAAAACCGCAGTACCAGAAGCAGTAAGCCGGCGTATGATTAGCCGAATGGCAGTATTTAGTGGGCTTCCAACCTTTTTAGGAATTGCCACCTTTGTTGCCAGTTATTTTGTGATCACCAACAATTGGTATGACTTGCCGAATTCAGCCGTTGTCTTAGTCAGCATGGCATTTTTTGGCATCGGCGTTTTGGGGCTAAGTTACGGAGTGATTTCAGCATCTTGGGATGAAGAAATACCGGGCAGTGCACTAGGCTGGAAAGAGTTTACAACCAATTTCGAGCGCCTCACGGCAGCTTGGCGCACGGCAGGTAAAAAAGACACGGAAACCTGAAAAAAAATACTTATTCAGGGACTCAGTGCAACAGAGAAATTTCATTATCAAATTTGAGTTTCTCGTGAAGCCTGCGCTCAGTTGCAAGCGTGAAAATTGAAGCTAAAAGAGGCCGGTTTTGCGCTAACCGGCCCACTCCTAAAAAATCCCTTATCCCCACAACCCCCTTTGTTACAAATGAAGGGGGTTAGCTTTATTAAAAATGACATAACAGCGCTCAAAAAATGACAGCCATCCCACCAGATCGGGGCAACCAGCATATTGATTGCCCCTCCAAAAAAAGATAAATGCTTTTGGACTTTAGACAACAATTAATCTTTTGAAGCTTCATTAGAACGCTTGAGAGCTTCGAGGGCTTGCAATTGTTCATTCATAGCCGTGAGAAGCTGGTCAATTGCCGGCAAAGTGTAAAGAGATTCACGATCTAAATGTGGATCAAATCTATCCCCAATTTCGCTCAATTTTCGCTGTAATTGCGTTGCTAAAGTTAAAGCATCTTGACTTAAATCCGCCAATTTTTGCTGGCGATAAAAATTCAAAGCTTCCCCCCGCAAAACCTGAAGCGTTGCCTCTTCGCCATTTTCACCGGGATTCACTTGTAACAATAGCAAAATGTGCGTTTTATTATACATTCGTTCCATTTCTACCTGTTTGGGGCGCTCCACCGGCAGAAAAGGCAAACTAAAAAAATGTTTTAATTCTTGAACTAAAGCATTAAACAACGGCAGCGACAAATCATCCAAAACAGACTGCAAAACACCTTCTTGAGTCCACAAAACTCGCCCCTTATCCCGCTGGCGTTCCAAAAACAACCGGCCTATCCCAGAAAGCAAAACCCGCGATAACAACTCTTGTAACAATTGTTGCGGCGGCAAAGTGAGAAGTGCCTGAAGCGGTCGAGAAATATAAGTCGCCTGAATTTTTAACACCGGCACCGAATTAGTATCAACCGGAGGAGGTGTTTGAGAGCGCTCTGACTGTTGAATACCTGTGTGAGATTGAATTTTTGTAGAAGGAGGCGGAGGTACACGCCCATCCCCTGAAGGGGCCTTTTTTTCGGCATCTAAAGATGGCGATAGCGAAGAATTGGATTTGCCGATAAATGTAGGAGGAACCGGCGGTTTAGTCTTCGGAGGCACCCCAGACTCAAGAGCAACATTTTTAGCCGGCTCTGAAGGTTTTATATTTTTATCCTTATAACTCAAATAAGTGGAAAGCACAGACTTATGCTGACTAGCAGAAATGGTGTGCGGCATCAAAGAACACTTCAAAGAACTTAATAACCTGCGAGTATAGTCCAAAGCTGCCGTATCTTGAGGATCAACCATCCCCAGATGTAAAACCCGCTCTTGCCGAGCTAAAGGCAAAATTTGATGATATAAGCAGACCTCAAAGGGCAGAATAGTGTCAATAAGTTTAAATATTTGATTTGTATCCATCTTGGCATACCTGTAGGTTGATAACTGCTAACGTTGCATTCTCAGCAAACAGTAAGGCAGATTACCTTTATTTTCCTTATCATAACCACCTCGTCTGCATTTAAACATCATCTTGTTTAGCACGATTTGCGATGATTTTTTTTAGATTGTTACTTAATTGCGGCTGTTAGACTGGATTTTGGCTTTCCTGTAAGAAAAAGAGGCTCCTGCGGCTAAAAAACCTTGCCTCCAAGCTTAAAAAGTCTCCCCCGACTTTAAGGCGGAGTGAAACACGCCAATTTAATATACAAGAGATCGCTTGCTTTAAAATTTCATCATTAATCAGGAAGAGCCGAAAAACCATTAATTTTCATCTATTTTCATTTCTTAAACGCCGGCAAACGACAAAACAAAAACTTAATTTTTAGCTTGATATTAATCACCTTTCTTTAAAAATCGCCTCTCAAAAATATATTAACTGTCGCTATTAGCATTCCGCAAACTTTGAGCAGTAAGATAAAGCTTAGTCCACTCACTAATCACTTGATTTTGTTTCAAATTAAGAATCTTGGAAATTGCCTCAACCGGCTCACCGGCCTTAAGCAAATCAATCAATTGACGTTGCAGTGGCGTTAAATTTTCACAGTATTCTTTCCACGCTTGGGGTGTCAAACCAAGACTATGTTGCGACAGAGAAATTTCTAACCAACTGCCAACTAATTCTGGTTGAATTTTAAGAGCAAAGACTCGAATTGCATGATAACTAACTTTTTCTCGTAAGCGATAAAGTTGTTTGACCGGCAAATTCAATTTCTGCGCCATCACTTCTTGTGAACATCCTTGCAAATAAAGCCGCAGCCATTCAACAGCCTCCGGGCCAATATTTTCTGCTAAATAAACTTCAAATTCTTTGCAAACTGCTTCTCGTAAAATTTGCCGTTCTTCGGATGCGCTGGCTTCTTGATACTCGCTGAGGGCTCGCGTGTCGAGGAGGCTGACCGGCCCTTCTGTCTCTGTCGGCGTAACTTCTTCTGAAATTAAACGTATCAGTTCTTGGGCCGGTACTTGTGTTAAACCACCGCGTTGAGTCCGCCGTAAGTAATTTACAAACCGATAAACTAATAAGGGTTGATTGCGAATAGGTCTTAAACAGTATTCTTCGGTAGCAGCAAGGAGTAGAGTATTGCGTAAGCGCATATCGGAGGTATTATCGGCAATCCATGCCATCTGTTGCTGAAGATAGCGGTCGGCTTGGAGCATTTCTTGGATGACTTCTTGTAAAACATCTACCACAGTTCGCTGCCGGTCACGGCTCAGCGAAACCCAGGTGCGGATTTTTTGGCGCAGCATAACTAAACCGCCTAAACGCTGGATCAGGTTGCGGTAGGCGCGTTCTGGGGGGATATTTAAATAACGTTGGCGCAAAATTTGGTAACGAAAATTGATCGCTCGCTTGGCGATGTTGAGGCCGGTGGCATCGAGGCTCTCAAAGCGCTCAGGGTTTTCGCCAATGAGCCAGTTAATGATACTTTGACGGGTGGTTTCTGGTATATCGGGGTAGTCGCTGGTTAGTTGCTCTTTCCAGTCTTGGGATAGTTGTTCGGCTAGTTTCATCAGGGGCGCTCCTCACTTTGGTGGGGCTATTGCCCAACTGCTTCGATTTTACGCTTTCTTTCCCATTGTTTTGCTCAAGAGGAGTTGAAATGCTCTCAGGCTGCCGGTTTTTAATTAAAGATTTTTGGTTATACGGTTTTTTCTTTTGTCAGTGACACAAATCACAAAAAATAAAAGTTTACAGAATTTAAAATATTTCCCATTAGTCTGTCAAGCTCACAGCCCTTAGCATTTTATGGCTTTGAGGGCTAAAATTCCTGACTTGAGATTGAAAAAGGTCAGCTTTACCAAAATTTCATACTAAAGATTTGCTATTTTCTGAAGAAAATACTACTCTGGATAGAGGCAAGTATCTACACAAGTCATACAGCCAGACAAGACCATTTCTCAGCAAGGTAAGAATAGGGTGTAGTTGAGGAAGATCGGCGGCTGAAGGGCCAACTCTGCCATAACTCTTTCCAGTTAGGGCTTTGTTTAAACTGCATTTTTATTGCATATTTTTAAAGAAAAAACTATGACTAACCTGAGCCCTTTAACAGAAAATATAACGAGTAATTCTTCTCTGGAAATTACAGGATCTCCAGATATTTGTAATTGGTTATTGCAAGAAGAAATTAGCCTGGCTTTTTCTACCTATCAAAGCAACAGCTTATTTTTTGTCAGCGGGAAAGCTGATGGCAAACTGGCGATACACCGGCGGTTTTTTGATAAACCAATGGGGATGTTTTTAACAGAAAACCAGCTTTATCTCAGTACCCGTTATCAACTTTGGCAATTTCGTAATGTAGTAGGGAATGGTGAATTTTATAATAACACCTACGACAAAGCTTATTTCCCGCAAAGCGGCCACATCACCGGCGAATTAAATATTCACGATGTGGTTGTAATAAATCCCACCATTTGTAGGGGCAATCCCCCTGTGGTTGCCCCAAATGAACCACAACAAATTATTTTTGTCAACACCTTATTTAGCTGTTTGGCAACTCTTGACAACGAACACAACTTTAACCCACTTTGGAAACCGCCTTTTATTTCTAAACTTGTCGCCGAAGATCGTTGTCATCTCAACGGTTTAGCAGTGGTGGAAAATCAACCTCGCTATGTTACAGCGATTGGCACTTGTGATCAAGCGTCTAACTGGCGAGAAAAGCGAGATAGTGGCGGGGTGGTGATTGATATTACAACCGATGAAATAATCAGTGCCGGTTTGTCAATGCCTCACTCACCGAGATTTTATGAAAATAAATTGTGGGTGTTAAACTCCGGTACCGGCAATTTTGGTTTTTGTGATCTCGAAACGGGGAAATATCAGCCGGTGGCGTTTTGTCCGGGTTTTGTGCGCGGGCTGGCTTTTCATAAAAATTATGCCATTGTTGGACTCTCTAAAGTCCGCGATGGCAGACTTAGCGGTTTGCAACTAGAAAAACACCTCAGCAATAACGGTGGGTTGTGCGGTTTGATGGTGGTGGATATCAACACCGGCGCTATTCTTCATTGGTTAAAACTTGAAGGTGAAGTAACAGAAATTTATGATGTGGCGGTGTTGGCGGGAGTCAAACGACCGGCCATTTTAAGCGCTGATAGTGAAGAAATTCAAAGAATTGTCACATTTCCGGGGGGTGGGGGGCTTGTGGTAACGAAGCCTGGGGTTAATGTTTCCCCTACTGCTTTACCCTCTCATACTTCAAAGGCAATGGATGGTGGCGAAAGCCAAGTCAAAAATACTCCCTCCCCCTCGGATCAGGCAATAGCATCATACCCTAACGGTGGGGCAATAGCGGTGAAGTATCAAATGGTGCATAACCTGACGGTTGAGAGTTCCTGTGACTATGATGCTTTGACTTTTCCTAGGATCAAAAAACGCTGGCAGAGTCGTCAACTGCAAGGGGAATTATTGGGCGTTTCTGCTTCTGTTTCGCAAAAAATTGTGGGTTTTTTAATAGCAGAAATATTCCCTGATGTCAAGAGCGCAAACCTAATTTCTTTCTATGTTTTGCCTGAATTTCGTAATCAAAAAATTGGCAGTTCGCTGCTGTTTTATCTGGAAAAAGATTTGAAGAAAAAGGGCTTTACTACCCTTGAAGTTTCCTACCAGCAAACAGAAATCACCGGCCTAGCTTTGGAAGCAATGCTAAGGAAATTTAACTGGCAACCGCCAGAAACAAAATTTTTATTATGCAAAACCACGACCGAAAAAATAGCGGCTGCACCTTGGCTATACAAACCGATTCTGCCCACCGAATATGAGATTTTCCCTTGGCAGGAACTCAGCCAGATAGAAACCCAAAAAATTCGACAATGGCAAGATTGCCCAGCCGCCTTAAATCCCTTTACCAATGACACCAGAATTGAATTTATGAACAGTCTGGGAGTTCGTCATAAGGGCGAAATAATTGGGTGGAGTCTTACCCACCGTGTTGCCCCGGATACGATTCGCTATTCGAGTTTATTTGTGCGAGAAAAATATCAAAAATTGGGGCGGGCGGTGCCGGTTTTGGCTGAATCAATTAAAAGACAAATTGCTAGTCCGGTTCCTTACTGCACTTTTTCTGTTGCTAAGGAAAATGGGCGGATGTTGGAATTTGTTAAGCGCCGTTTGCAGCCTTATTTAACTTATTTCAGTGAGAGCCGGTGGGCAGTTAAATTGTTGGAAGGAGGATAATTATGAGGAGAAAATAATCAATAGGTTCGGCTAAAAAAGCAATGAGCCGTAAACAGCGATTTAATCACTTTTTGTAGGGCGAATTCCCTACTTTTCTCAAACCACCTTGTAAATTTCAAAAAAGACAACAATTATGGCAACTTTTCAAGAACAAACCGGCACCGCAAATCCCTTGAATGGCGTCTCTGTGGGTTCTTTCAGCGCTCCCACCTTTGCAGATATAGACGGTGATGGGGATTTGGATGCTTTTGTTGGGGAAGATTTCGGTACGGTGAGATATTACCAAAACACCGGCAGTAATACAGCCCCAGCCTTTAACGAAATCACCGGCACCGCAAACCCCTTGAATGGCGTCTCTGTGGGTGCCTCCAGCAGTCCCACCTTTGCAGATATAGACGGTGATGGGGATTTGGATGCTTTTGTTGGGGAAAGTTTTGGTAGGGTGAGATATTACCAAAACACCGGCAGTAATACAGCCCCAGCCTTTAGCGAAATCACCGGCACCAATAATCCCTTGAATCTTGTAGGTGTGGGTGCCTCCAGCAGTCCCACTTTTGCAGATATAGACTCAGATGGGGATTTGGATGCTTTTGTTGGGGCTCGTGACGGTACGGTGAGATATTACCAAAACACCGGCAGCAAAACAGCCCCAGCCTTTACTCAGATCACCGGCACCGCAAACCCCTTGAATGGCGTCTCTGTGGGTTCTTACAGCGCTCCCACCTTTGCAGATATAGACGGTGATGGGGATTTGGATGCTTTTGTTGGGGCTGTTGACGGTACGGTGAGATATTACCAAAACATTGCTCCGGTGGTGAAGATTACTGCTGGCACCCCTGCAAGTGAGGCGGGTTCAACTGCTGTTAATGGCACATTTACCATCACTCTCAGCGCACCGGCACCGGCAGAGGGTTTAACGATAAGCTACACCGTTGGGGGAACTGCAACTTCGGGGGATGATTACACAGCCTTAACTGGAAATGTTACCTTTGCGGCGGGGCAAACGACGGCGACGATTGATGTGGTGCCGGTGTTGGATAATGTTAATGATCCAGGGGAAACCGTTACGATTACCTTGAATGGGGGAACGGCGTATAACCTGGGGCAAGATAAAACTGCCAGTCTGAAAATATTGGATCAAGTTCCTAACACGTTTAGCAACGTCACCGGCACCGCAAACCCCTTGAATGGCTTTGATGTGGGTTCTTTCAGCGCTCCCACCTTTGCAGATATAGATGGTGATGGGGATTTGGATGCTTTTGTTGGGGAAAGTTTTGGTACGGTGAGATATTACCAAAACACCGGCAGTAATACAGCCCCAGCATTTACCAACGTCACCGACACCGCAAACCCTTTGAATGGCATTGATGTGGGTTCTTGGAGCGCTCCCACCTTTGCAGATATAGACGGTGATGGGGATTTGGATGCTTTTGTTGGGGCTGTTGACGGTACGGTTTCTTATTACCAAAACACCGGCAGCAAAACAGCCCCAGCATTTACCCAAAACACCGCCACCGCAAACCCCTTGAATGGCATTGATGTGGGTAATTGGAGCGCTCCCACCTTTGCAGATATAGACGGTGATGGGGATTTAGATGCCTTTGTTGGGGAACGTTTCGGTACGGTTTCTTATTACCGAAACACCGGCAGTAAAACTTCCCCAGCCTTTACCCAAATCACCGGCACCGCAAACCCCTTCAATGGCTTTGATGTGGGTTCTTACAGCAAACCCACCTTTGCAGATATAGACGGTGATGGGGATTTGGATGCTTTTGTTGGCGCTGGTGACGGTACGGTTTCTTATTACCAAAACACCGGCAGTAAAACAGCCCCAGCCTTTAGCAACGTCACCGGCACCGCAAACCCCTTGAATGGCTTTGATGTGGGTAATTGGAGCGCTCCCACCTTGGCAGATATCGATGGTGATGGGGATTTGAATGCTTTTGTTGGGGCTTCTGACGGTACGGTGAGATATTACGAAAATGCCTATGTGGTGAGTGTGGCTGCTGGTACCAATCCGGGTGAAGATGGTACTGTTGGCTCTTTTACTGTCACTCTCAGCGCACCGGCACCAGACGGCGGTTTGACCATAAATTACGCGGTTGATGCTGCTAGTACCGCCACTTCTGGAACAGACTACACTGCTTTATTGGGTTCGGTTTTCATCGCGGCGGGACAAACTTCAGCAACGATTGATGTTTCTGCGATTGATGATCAAATTAGTGATCCTAATGAAACAATTAGCATTACCCTCACCGATGCGGCAGCCTATAATGTTGCACCTTCTCCTGGTAACACAGCGACTCTGACAATTCAAGATAATGATGTTGCTGGTGTCACAATTACTCCGTCTGGTGGCAGTACGGATGTGGTGGAAGGTGGGGCACCAGATACTTACACTATTGCCTTAAATACGATTCCAACGGCGGCGGTAGAAATTACGATTTCTGCGGATAGTCAAACAGAAGTTAGTCTGGATGGCACGATTTTTGCTGCGACTCAAATTGTTTCTCTGTCGGATATGACGGCGAAAACAATTACGGTGCGGGGTAAAGCTGATGCGGTAATTGAAGGTACTCACCCCGGCACGATTTCTCACGCAATTACCCGTAGTGGGGATCTCAATTATGGAAGTGTACGGGAAATTAATTCTGTAACGGTAAATATCACTGATGTCAACACTGCACCAACGGTAACAACTATTACAAAATCAGGGGAGGAAGACACGGTTATTAGTTTTACTTTGGCTGATTTTACTGGCGGATATTCAGATCCCGAAAGCGTCAGCTTGAGCAAAATTCAAATTGTTTCTTTGCCGAATAATGGCACTCTGAAGTTGAACGGCTCTGATGTTGCTCCAAATTCCGAAATTATGGCGGCTGATATTGGCGGTTTAACTTTTACTCCGGGTGCTAATTACAATCGCAGTGTGAGTTTTGATTGGAATGTTTCGGATGGCGTTTCTTATGCAGCGGTGGGTGCAAGTGTTAATTTGACGGTGAATCCTGTTAATGATGCGCCGGTGATTTCTAGTGCTATTCAGGACGAAACAGCGACTCAAAATATCTTGTATGATTTCAGGTTGCCGTTTAGTATGTTCTCTGATATTGATGGCGATACGCTGAGTTACACTGCAAGTTTGGCTGATGGTTCGCCTTTGCCTTCTTGGTTGAGGTTTGATGCGGCAACTCGGAATTTTTCTGGTATGCCAACTGCTAATAATTTGGGTGCAATTAATGTAACAGTGACGGCATCTGATGGGACAGCATCTGTAAGCGATACTTTTACTTTGACGGTGAGAGAGTTTCCCAATAATCAGCCGACTGTAGTGGCTCCAATTGCGGATACTTCGGCAACTATTGGTCAGGTGTTTAGCTTTATTGTGCCGGCAAATACTTTTGCTGATGCGGATGGGGATGCGCTTTCTTATTCGGTGACGCTGGCTGATGGTTCGCCTTTGCCTTCTTGGTTGAGTTTTAATGCTGAAACTCGCACAATTTCTGGGACTCCACCGGCAGGTAATGTGGGGGCAATTAATGTAACAGTTACGGCATCGGATGGCAAAGCTTCTGTTAGCGATACCTTTAGCTTGACTGTCAGTGAGACTCCTAATAATGCGCCGACTGTTGCGAATTTCATTGCTGATAGTTCGGCAACTATTGGTCAGGTGTTTAGCTTTAGTGTGCCGGCAAATACTTTTGCTGATGCGGATGGGGATACGCTTTCTTATTCGGTGACGCTGGCTGATGGTTCGCCTTTGCCTTCTTGGTTGAGTTTTAATGCGGCAACTCGGACAATTTCAGGGACTCCACCGGCGGGTAATGTGGGGGCAATTGAGCTTGCAGTGACGGCATCTGATGGCAAGGCTTCTGTTAGCGATACCTTTAGCTTGACTGTCAGCGAGACTCCTAATAATGCGCCGACAGTTGCTAATTTAATTGCTGATAGTTCGGCAACTATTGGTCAGGTGTTTAGCTTTACTGTGCCGGCAAATACTTTTGCTGATGCGGATGGGGATACGCTTTCTTATTCGGTGACGCTTGCTGATGGTTCGCCTTTGCCTGCTTGGTTGAGTTTTGATGCGGCAAATCGCACAATTTCAGGGACTCCACCGGTGGGTACTGCGTCTTCTTTGAGCTTTTTGGTGACGGCAAAAGATCCTGCCGGTGCAAGTATTTCTGATAGTTTTGATGTGGCAGTAAATCCATCTCCTACACCAGCACCGGCACCAGCACCAGCACCAGCACCGGCACCAGCACCAGCACCGGCACCGGCACCCACGCCAGCACCAGCACAAAGCTGTATTGGCGATCAGTTTCCAACGCCTAATGTGGGCACACTGGAAATGATTCCTAATGTTGTCGAAACCACTGTTCAAGGAATTGATGCTGATGATGTTTTAATGGCTTCTCAGTCATCGGAAGAATTTTCGACAGGCAGTGGTAATGATGTTGTTGTTGCAATGGCCGGCAATGATAATATCTATGGCGGCACTGGCGGTGATTCGCTGTTTGGAAATACCGGCAATGATTATATTGATGCCGGTTCTGGCGATGATGTTGTGTGGAGTGGCAAGGATAATGATGCTGTTTTTGGTGGCGAGGGCAATGATATCTTATTAGGAGATATCGGCAAGGATTCTATCGATGGCGGTATTGGTAATGATGCCATTTATGGCAATACTGATGATGACCGCATTGATGGAAATTCTGGCAATGATACCATTTATGGCGGCAAAGGAAATGATGCTATTTCTGCCGGTGATGGGGATGATGTTGTTCTGGGAAATTTCGACAATGACACCATTAAAGGCGATAGCGGCAATGATACCCTGTGTGGCAATGCTGGTAATGATTTCATCGATGGAGGGGATGGAAATGACCTTGTTTTTGGTGGTCAAGGCGATGACGTTCTCAAAGGTGAAGCCGGCAATGATACGCTGTTAGGAGATAAGGGTAATGATACGCTCTGTGGCGGCGATGGAAATGATTTGTTGAGTGGTAATACCGGCAATGATCTTATCGATGGTTGCGATGGCGATGATACGATGGCCGGCGGCAAGGATAACGATACTTTGATTGGTAATACCGGCAATGATTTGGTTGCTGGTAGTCAAGGTGATGATATTCTCTTTGGCAATGCCGGTGCTGATTCTTTGTATGGCAATGAGGGCAATGATATCTTGAATGCCGGTCAGGGTGATGATATTTTGGCCGGTGGTAAAGGTGATGATTTCCTCGATGGCGATGCGGGGAATGATCTTCTGATTGGCGGTTTTGGAAATGACCGCTTTATGTTGCAAAAAGGCATGGGTTCTGATGTGATTGCTGATTTTGTTCGCGGTCAAGATGTGATGGTTTTGGCCGCTGGTTTAACCTTCGGACAACTCAATATTAGTGCCGGTGCCGGTGCAACTTTAATCCGCAGTGGTGATGAGTTACTCGCTACTCTTAATGGTGTTGATTCTTCACTGATTACCGCTTCTGATTTCACGCTGATGTAAGTTTTGTAGGTTGGGTTGAGCGAAAGCGAAACCCAACAAATCTCAAACCAACCTACATTTGTCTTGGGTTTCGCTCTCGCTCTACTGATTTCACCCTGATTTAAGCGTTTTGTAGGTTGGGTTGTAGGCTTCGCCAACTATCACGGTACGCGTAGCGACGCGCAAGCGTAGGCACGAAACCCAACAAATCTCAAACCAACCTACATTTGTGTTGGGTTTCGCTCTCGCTCTACCCAACCAACATAATCGGTTTTTATTAACATGAATTTATGCAAAATATTCGGATAAGTGAGGCAAAAGAGCTTTTTAAAGAAGGCCGTAATTTGAAAAAAGAATGCCGATTTGATGAGGCTATAATTTGTTTCCGTCAAGCTTTGGAAATCGAACCAAATTATCCAGCTTGTTTGAATAATTTAGGGAATTTGTTACAGAAAAAAAGCGATTTTGATGGGGCAATTAGTTGTTTTAAAAACGCTATAAATATTGACCCTAATTTAGCGGTGGCTTTCTGTAATCTTGCTAGTGCGCTTTTGCAAATTGAGGATGTGGCCGGTGCAAAAGCAAATTATGAACAGGCTTTGCGTTTGAAGCCTGATTTTTTTATCGCCCATCACAATTTAGGTAAGCTGTTTGTTAAGGAAGGCAATTTAGAAAATGCTGAAGTGTGCTTTAAAGAAGCACTGCGGCTGCAACCCAACTCAGCAGATGTCTATTTTGATTTGGGGAATTTACGACAACAGCAAAAACGCAGCCGCGAGGCTATTGAGTTTTACCGTTGCTGTGTTCGCCACCGGCCCGATCATGTTGAGGCTTATGCTAATTTAGGGGCGGCTTTACAAGCTCAAGGGGCTTTGGATTTAGCCAATTTTTGTTTACAGCGGGCCTTGACATTAGACCCCAATCATGCTGTAGCCAATTTTAATCTAGGTTTGCTGTTGGAAACGCAGCACAAGCGTGAGGAGGCTTTGGCGAAGTATGAAAAGACGTTATCTTTGAAACCAGAGTGGACGCAGGTTTACTACAATTTGATGCGGTTGTGGTTAAGTTTGGGAAATTGGAACGATTATGAGGGGCGTGTTCAAGAACTGATTAGGCGGACTGAAGAGCATTTGAAAACTGAAAATGCAGCCGGTTTGACTCCGTTGATTTTAAGTTATTTTCGGGTGCCTTTGTCTTTGCATCGGGAGGTGGCTTCTCGGTGGGCGGCACAGGCTGTACGTTCGATTAGGGGGAGGGACGGGTTTAGAGAAGATATTTGTGAGAAACAGAGTTCTTTGGTGAACCCGCCCCTACGGATTGGTTATATTTCACCCGATTTTCGTAATCACCCGATGGGGATTTTGATTTATGAAATGTTTCAATTCCATGATCGGACAAAGTTTCAGGTTTATGCGTATACTTTAGTATCGGTGAGAGATGATTATACAATAACGATTGAGTGCGGCTGTGATGTATTTCGGGATATTTCGGAGATGTCTACGGAAGCTGCGGCGGCGCAAATTAAAGCAGATGAAATTGACATTTTAATTGATTTGGGAGGCTACACAACTCACACCCGCCCGGAGATTTTAGCCCTACAACCGGCCCCAATTCAATGCAGCTATCTTGGATATCCTGATACAATGGGGGCAGATTTTATTTAATGTATAATCGCTGATCACTGGTTAGTGCCGCCCAATTTGGCAGAAAATTATACAGAAAAAGTTATTTATTTGCCGCACGGTTTTGTTAGCTCAAAATTAGCGATTTCTGAGGTGCCGGTGAGACGAGCAGATTTTAGTGTGCCAGAGTGTGCGTTTGTATTTTGCTGTTTTAATGCAGCTTATAAAATTGAGCCGGTGGTTTTTGCTGTTTGGATGAGGATTTTGCAGGCTGTGCCTGATAGTGTGCTGTGGCTGTTTGACGACGAGTGTGCTACTTTTCGAGAAAATATGCGCCACCAGGCGGAAAGTTTAGGCGTGAGTGCAGATAGGTTTGTGTTTGCGGGCACTTTGCCTTTGGCTGAACATTTGCGCCGGTGTGCTTTGGCGGATTTGTTTTTGGATACGTTTGTGTATAATGCCGGTGCGACAGCGGTAGTGGCATTGAAAGCGGGGGTGCCGGTGTTGACGGTGCCGGGTGATACTTATGTGGCGCGGATGGGTGCAAGCGTTTGTGCGGCGGCTGGTTTGGAGGAGATGATTTGCAATAGTCTTGAAGAGTACGAAAAGCGAGCTATTTATTTCGCTACGCATAGGGATGAATTGGCAGAAATTAGGCAAAAATTAGAGGCAAATTTGCAGACTGCACCTTTATTTGATACGGCGCTTTTTATCAAAAATTTAGAAGCTGCTTTGCTGGAAATTTTGCCAAAGCCGGTAAAGCCAACTATCGAAAAATTACCGAAAGTTTCTTTAGTGATGACGGTTTATAATTCCGCGCTTTATTTAGGGCTTGCTGAATAAGTTAGGAAAAATCGCGCTCGCTCCGCCAGCCGTAGCCATCGCACTTGATGGGTGATTCAA